>CAZSSR010000096.1:0-5833 GCA_964609605.1 uncultured Bacillaceae bacterium
AGCATAAAATAATAATTATAGATTATCGCTACAACTAACGATAAAAATATGCCACCAATTGATCCTTGTATTGTTTTTTTAGGACTAATAGCTGGCCATAGCTTATTTTTCCCAAAATATTTTCCAAAAAAATATGCTCCAGTATCAGATGCCCAAGTGGTAAATAAAATAAATACCGTAATAATAAGACCATTTTCTAAATATCTAATTTCTATCATAGTAGAAAAACCAAATCCTATATATAAAATTCCTACTATAATGTAACCAATATTATCAAAAGTAATTTTATTTTTCATTAATACTATTAGTAGTAAATATATTACTAACGATAAAAGAATAATATATATAGAATAATCATATGCAACAAAATTATTATTAATTATAATTAATAATATAATTAATAATCCCCAAATACCTTCAATAGATAAAAGTTTTGTTTTATTCATTCTTAAATATTCAAAAAAGCCAACTGATGCTATTAAAGCTATAAAAATCGAATAAGGTATATTACCTATCCACACAAATATAAAGAAAATTATGATTCCTATTACTCCAGTTATTACTCTATCCCTCATGAATATTCTCCTTTATTAATTAGAACTTTGAAATTCATGTTGTTATTTTTATATCTTATCTTATTAATTAATAAGATGAAATACTAAATACCCCCAAATCTTCTTCTTCTTTTCTGATACTCATATATCGCATCATTAAACAATTGCTCATTAAAGTCTGGCCAATATACTGGTGTAAACCATAATTCTGAATATGCTAATTGCCAAAGAAGAAAATTACTAATTCTTAATTCTCCACTTGTTCTAATTAATAACTCTGGGTCTGGATAGTCAACAGTTAACAAATATTTTCCGAATAATTCATCATCTATATTATTTACAGAAATCTTATTTGAGCAAACATCTTTAGCAATTCTCTTTGTTGCTTCAATTATTTCAGCACGACTTCCATAATTTAAGGCGAAATTTAAAATTAAACCAGAATTCATCTTTGTTTTCTCTTCTGCTTCCCTCACTGCTTTCAAAGTTCTATTCGGTAACTGATTATCAAATCCAATTATTTTTATTTGTATATTATTTTCTATTAACTCTTCTATGTAATCCAATAAGAATTCTGTTGGCAAATCCATTAAAAAATTAACTTCTTTCTCAGGTCTTTTCCAATTTTCAGTTGAAAAAGCAAATAAAGTTACAACCTTTATTCCTAACTTACTAGCACTTAATGCAATTTTAATTACTGCTCTAATTCCTTCTTTATGTCCTGCAATTCTAGGTAACCCCTTAGCTTTAGCCCATCTTCCATTCCCGTCCATAATAATTGCCACATGCTTAGGAACACTACTATAATCGATTTCTTTAACTATTTTTCTTTTTTTTTTATTAGCAAACAATCCTTTTAGCATAAAAAAATCCCCCATATATAACATAATTTTAAATAATCCCCCTTAATAGGGGGCATGATAATAAAAATCTATAATTAAAACTACTCAAAGTAAAGTCCTACTTATACTTCCATTATTTCTTCTTCTTTGTGATTTGTTATTTCATCTATATCTATAATGAATTTATCAGTAATCTTTTGAATATCATCATGGGTTCTTCGTGCTTCATCCTCAGATAGAATTTTATCCTTCTCTAGTTTTTTTAATTCATCATTTACATCTCTACGTATATTACGAATTGCTACTTTACTTTCTTCCGCCATTCTTTTCGCTACCTTTGTTAATTCTTTTCTTCTTTCTTCAGTTAGCATTGGAATATTTAATCTAATAACTGCACCATCATTTGTTGGTGTTAGACCTAAATCAGATTTAGAAATAGCTTTTTCTATTTCATTAACTACACTTTTATCCCATGGTTGAATCGATATTGTTCTAGCATCTGGAGTAGATATATTAGCCATTTGGTTTAAGAGAGTTTGAACACCATAATAATCAATGTTTATTTTATCTAACAAAGAAGCATGGGCGCGTCCCGTTCTTATCGTTGCTAAATCCTTTTTAAGAGAAAGAATTGCTTTCTCCATTCTTTCTTTTGTAGTAACTATGAATTCATTTGTCATAACAACTCTCCCCCAATTATCGTTCCAATTTTTTCTCCTAGAACTACTCTTTTAATGTTTCCAACTTCTGAAACACTAAAAACAATCATTGGTATATTATTATCCATACTTAATGTAGAAGCAGTTGAATCCATAACCTCAAGTCCATTTTTAATCACTTCTAAATAAGTAAGAGTATCATACATTACAGCATCCTTAATCTTAGATGGATCTGCTGAATATACACCATCTATGTTATTTTTAGCCATTAAAATTACATCAGCTTCAATTTCTGCAGCCCGTAATGCCGCTGTAGTATCAGTAGAAAAATAAGGATTACCAGTACCTCCAGCAAATATAACAACTCTATTTTTTTCTAAATGTCTTATAGCACGTCTACGAATATAAGGTTCTGCTACTTGTCTCATTTCTATCGAAGTTTGCATTCTAGTTGGCACATTAATATTTTCTAATGAATCTTGTAAAGCTAGAGAATTCATTACCGTAGCTAACATACCCATATAATCAGCAGTAGCTCTATCCATCCCTTTTGAACTCCCAGCTACTCCACGCCATATATTGCCACCACCAACTACCACTGCCACTTGAACACCTAAATCTACTATTTCTTTTATTTGATTTGCTATAGAAGTAGTAACATTAGGATCAATACCATATCCTAATTCCCCTGCCAATGCTTCTCCACTTAATTTTAAAACTATTCTTTTAAATCTTGGCTTATTCATAAATTTTCGAACCTCCGATATAGTATATTCTACAAATATCCTATGTATTCCTGCTAATTTAAAAAAAAGGAACACTTAGGTGTTCCTATTATGTTATAGATTATTTTAGTAAATACTAAAATAAACATTTCCTAAATACCAAAATCATTTATATATATTTTACAGGTTTGCTTGAGCCATTACCTCTTCAACAAAGTTACATTCCTTCTTTTCAATTCCCTCACCCAGTTGAAATCTAACGAAACGTCGAATATTAATATTCTCACCTATTTTAGCTATTTTCTCTTTTAACATAATTTCTATGGAGATGTCAGGATTCTTTATAAAAGGCTGCTCTAATAAACAAATTTCTTTAAAATATTTTTCAATACGACCTTCAACCATTTTATCAACAATCTGTTCTGGCTTACCTTCATTTAAAGCCTGTTGTTTTAAAATTTCTCGTTCTTTTTTAATTTCTTCCTCTGATACTTCTTCTCTTCTAATATATTTAGGATTAGATGCAGCGATATGCATTGCAATATCTCTAACAAAAGTTTTAAACTCATCTGTTTTTGTTACAAAATCTGTTTCACAATTTATTTCAACAAGAACGCCAATTCGTCCTTCACCATGAATATATGATTCAACTAAGCCTTCAGATGCAACACGGCCAGATTTCTTATCAGCTAATGCAATACCTCTTTCTCGAAGTAAATCAGTAGCCTTTTCTACGTCTCCATTTGCTTCATTCAGAGCATTTTTACAATCCATCATGCCAGCACCAGTTTTTTCTCGTAATTCTTTTACCATTGATGCAGATATTTGCATATAAATAACCTCCTTATTATATACGTATTTATAAGGTTGATTTTATATAAAAAAAAGGTGAAGGGCATAACGCCCTCAGGTCACCTATCTATATAACTTCATTCGTATCCTCGACTTGTCTTCCTTCTATTAAAGCATCAGCCATTTTTTCTGTTAATAATTTAACAGCACGTATTGCATCGTCGTTACCAGGAATAACATAATCAATTTCATCAGGGTCACAATTAGTATCTACAATAGCAACAATTGGAATATTTAATTTATGTGCTTCAGCTACTGCAATTCTTTCTTTTCTAGGATCAACAATGAAAAGAGCACCCGGAATTCCTTTCATTTCTTTAATTCCTCCTAAAAACTTCTCTAAACGATCCTTCTCTTTCTTTAAAAGAATTACTTCTTTTTTTGGTAGAACGTCAAAAGTACCGTTTTCTTCCATTTTTTCTAGTTCTTTTAAACGATTAATACGTTTTTGAATAGTCGAAAAGTTCGTTAAAGTACCACCAAGCCATCTTTGATTAATAAAAAAGCTGTTAGAGCGTATTGCTTCCTCTTGTACTGAATCCTGAGCTTGTTTCTTTGTACCAACAAACAATACTGATTTGCCAGAAGCAGATACACTTTTTAGAAAGTTATAAGCTTCATCAACCTTCTTAACTGTTTTTTGTAAATCAATAATATAAATACCGTTTCTTTCTGTAAAGATATAGCGATCCATTTTAGGGTTCCAACGACGTGTCTGATGACCGAAATGAACTCCCGCTTCTAATAACTGTTTCATGGAAATAACTGCCATATCTTTCACCTCCTTTGGTTTTTATCCTCCACCAAGCTCATCTTTAATTATTTCTGTCTCCAGAACCAAAATTAAATCCCTTAGTGTGTGTTTTTTTTCACCAAAATAATATATCACAACATGAGCTAAGATGCAACTTTAGAGTATTATTAAATAATTCAATTATCTAATTCAGTATTAGTAATCAATTCAATTAATTCTTGAGTTGATAAGTTTAGATTATATTTATAATCTCCAGCGATTATTCCTTTTGTTAAATGATTTTTTACTAAAATAGTATTGAATTCCTGTTTGTCCTCTAAAATACCAATATTAAATAAAAGTTCTGTTACCTGATAGGTATCAAATCCATAAGGAATAGTAAAACTAATAAATTCCCCTTCAACTGAATTTTTATTTTCTTCATCGTTAACTGCTTTGTCTTTATCGTATTTGTTATTAGATACCTTAATTAGTTCATTTAACTCTTCTTCACTATAAATATAAAGGTTCTTTTCATTTGCTATCACCTTTAATTCTTCTAATGTTAATTCAGTAGAATTATTAGTTATGAAATAGCCTCCATATAACACAAGTAAAGTACCACACAAAATAAATCCCAATCCCAACCCTAGTATAAAGTATCTATTCTTAAACATATTTAAAATCTTTCTTACTTAATTCTATAACGAATTTAACTTCAGCATGGCTAACATGAGTATCATCCACGATGTCTTCAATACTAGAACCGGCTTTATGCAACTTTAATACTTCAATATATTTTTGATTTGCCGATAATATAGCTTCGTTTTCAATTAAATTATCACCTTTTAAAGATTTCGCATTATTCAATTCTTGCTCAAGTTTATTTATCTGTTGTTCTAATGAACTAATTCTAGTAACAATTTCATAAGGAACTTTATTTTGTGTTGTTAATTTTATTTTATTTATCATATCTTCGTTTTCCAAATCAATTTGCATTATAAAATCCTCAAACATTTTTTCAATTATTTCCTCAATTTCAGAATTTTTTTTAGGTCTAAATAAAGCTATAATTATTAATATAATGCCAACAGATATAAATATTAATTGTATTAAATAATTATCCATATTAAATCACACCAATTTTCTAATATTTATAATATTAAATTTCTATATCAACAAAATTACCTTTATATTCTCCTTCTAAAGATGATTTTGGTTTACTCATTGTGTTTTTTTCTTGTAAACTAGATTTCTCACTTTTTTGAGTTTTTTTCTTTTTTTCTATATCCGTAGCTTTTAATTGACTCATTAATATACCTTGTTCAACATTTGATCTCTGATGTATATGACTTTGAAGTTTACCTAGTTCTTGAGTTTTAGGCATTGAAAGTTGTAATTCAATAAATTTAAAACTCATATGTATCCCCCTTAAAATTTATTTCTTAATTATAATTTCGCCATTATC
>CAZSSR010000097.1:0-5822 GCA_964609605.1 uncultured Bacillaceae bacterium
ATAAATATTGAAAAAAATATTATCATATACTTGTTAGCACTCAAGACGAATGAGTGCTAAAATGTAAATAATGCTAATTTAAGAAGGAGGGTTTTTATATGTTTAAACCAGTTGGACATCGTGTAGCTATCGAACCTGCGAAAAAAGAAGAGACTACAGCTAGTGGGATAGTTTTACCAGATTCAGTTAAAGAAAAATCACAAGAAGGAATAGTTGTAGCAATAGGTAGTCACCGTAATGAGAAAGGAGAGCAAATTGAATTTGAAGTTAAAGTTGGCGATCGTGTAATTTTTTCTAAATTTGCTGGTACTGAACTAAAATATGGTGAAAAAGAGTATTTGATAATGCGTGAAGATGATATTGTTGCTATTTTAAAATAGACAAAATATTAAATAATATTGAATTTAAAATAATTGGGGAGTGATAATAATGGCTAAAGATATTATTTTTGGTGAAGAGGCACGTCGTAAAATGCTTAAGGGTGTGGATTCTTTAGCAAATGTAGTTAAAGTAACTTTAGGTCCTAAGGGACGTAATGTAGTTTTAGAGAAAAAATATGGTTCACCATTAATTACAAATGATGGTGTTACTATCGCAAAAGAAATAGAATTTGAAGACCCTTTTGAAAATATGGGTGCGCAGCTTGTAAAGGAAGTAGCTACTAAGACAAATGATGTAGCTGGTGATGGGACAACAACAGCAACAGTTTTAGCTCAAGCGATGATTCGCGAAGGGTTAAAGAATGTTACAGCTGGTGCAAATCCGATGGTAGTACGAAAAGGAATTGAAAAGGCTGTAATTGCAGCGATTGCTGAAATAAAAGCTATTTCAAAACCAATTGAGAGCAAAGAGTCTATTGCTCAAGTTGCTTCTATCTCTTCTTCTGATGAAGAAGTTGGAGAATTAATTGCCGAAGCAATGGAGAAGGTTGGTAATAAAGGAGTAATTACAGTAGAAGAATCAAAAGGATTTATAACCGAATTAGAGGTTGTTGAGGGAATGCAATTCGACCGTGGTTATATTTCTCCTTATATGATTACTGACACAGAAAAAATGGAGGCTCTTCTTGAAGATCCTTACATATTGATTACTGATAAAAAAATTACAAATATTCAAGAAATACTACCTGTTTTAGAACAAGTAGTACAACAAGGGAAACCAATCCTTTTAATTACTGAGGATTTAGAAGGGGATGCGCTTGCTACTTTAGTTGTAAATAAACTTCGTGGTACATTTACAGCTGTTGCGGTAAAAGCTCCTGGCTTTGGAGATCGACGTAAAGCTATGCTACAAGACATCGCAGTTCTTACTGGTGGTGAAGTAATAACAGAAGATTTAGGATTAGAATTAAAGAGTACAACTGTAGAGCAATTAGGTCATGCTCGTCAAGTTGTTATTACTAAAGATAATACAATAATTGTTGATGGTAATGGTGATAAAGTTGCAATTGAAGCACGTGTAAAACAGATTGGTCAAGAATTAGAAGCTACAACTTCAGAATTTGATCGTGAAAAACTTCAAGAGCGTTTAGCGAAATTATCAGGTGGAGTAGCTGTAATAAAAGTTGGAGCAGCTACAGAAACTGAATTAAAAGAGAAAAAATTAAGAATTGAAGATGCACTTAATTCCACTCGAGCAGCTGTAGAAGAGGGGATTGTTTCTGGTGGAGGAACTGCATTAGTTAATGTAATAGCAGCAATTAATAAAATAGTTGTAACTGGTGACGAAGCAACTGGTGTGAATATTGTTAAACGAGCTTTAGAAGAGCCAGTTCGTCAAATCGCTGATAATGCAGGACTAGAAGGTTCAGTAATTGTTGAGAGATTGAAAAAAGAAAAAGTAGGTATAGGATTTAATGCAGCTACTGGCGAATGGGTAGATATGATAAAAGCTGGAATTGTTGATCCAGCAAAAGTTACTCGTTCAGCACTTCAAAATGCAGCTTCAGTTGCAGGAATGTTCTTAACTACCGAAGCAGTAATAGCCGATAAACCTGAAGAAAATCGTGGTGGCGGAATGCCTGATATGAGTGGTATGGGCGGCATGGGTGGTATGGGCGGAATGATGTAATTATCATCGCCAAAATAATATTAGTAAAGGCCAATTCAGAGATGAATTGGTCTTTTATTATTTTATAAATGGGTGATTGACTATATCTAAGATTGTTTGCTAAAATAATGAACAATGACATATTGAATTTAATTGTTACAGATAATTTTAGGAGGCCATAGGATGAAGAAGCCTAACAATTTAATATTGGTATTAGATTTTGGTGGACAATATAATCAATTGATTGCTCGTCGAGTTAGGGATATCGGGGTTTATAGTGAATTGCATCCTTATAATATTTCAATTGAGAAGATAAAGGAAATGAACCCCATCGGAATAATCCTTTCCGGAGGACCGAAAAGTGTTTATGCAGAAAACGCACCCGCTGCTGATTTGAAAATATATGATTTAGGTATTCCGATTTTAGGTATTTGTTATGGTATGCAGCTTATAACACACCAATTAAAAGGTAAGGTAGGATCTGCAGATATTAAAGAGTATGGTAAAGCTTTAATTAAAATTAATCATACCTCAAAATTATTTATAGGATTAGATAATGAGCAACAGGTGTGGATGAGTCACTCTGATTTGGTTAAAGATGTACCTGTTGGATTTACTATTGATGCAATTACTAGTTCAGCACCGATTGCCGCATTAAGTAATGACGAGAAAAAAATATATGGAGTACAATTTCATCCAGAGGTTCAACATACAGTTTATGGAATGGATATTCTTAAGAATTTTCTATTTAATATTTGTGATGCAGAAAAAAATTGGGGTATGGAAACCTTTGTAAATGATAAAATAGAAGAGATTAGAAGCATTGTTGGCGTCAAGAAGGTATTGTGTGCGCTTAGCGGGGGAGTGGATTCCGCTGTTGTTGCAGTGTTAATTCATGAAGCAATTGGCGACCAGCTAACCTGTATGTTTATTGATCATGGTTTATTAAGAAAAAATGAAGCTGATAGTGTAATGGCAACATTTGCAGAAAAATTTAAGATAAAAGTTGTAAAAATAGATGCAAGAGAACGTTTCCTTACTAAGCTTAAAGATGTTAAAGATCCTGAACAAAAACGTAAGATAATCGGGAATGAATTTATTTATTTATTTGAAGAGGAAGCGAAGAAAATAGGCGAGTTCGATTTTCTTGCTCAAGGCACCTTATACACAGATATTATTGAGAGCGGAACAAGTACAGCAGAAACGATAAAATCTCACCATAATGTCGGCGGACTTCCTGAGGAAATGAATTTTACATTAATTGAACCATTAAATATGTTATTTAAAGATGAGGTAAGAAAAGCTGGAAGTGAATTAGGAATTCCAGATGAGGTAGTGTGGAGACAACCATTCCCAGGGCCAGGATTAGCAATAAGAATTTTAGGCGATATTACAGAAGACAAACTAAACATAGTACGCGAATCTGATTTTATTCTTAGAGATGAGATAAAAAAAGCTAATTTAGAAAAAGAAATTTGGCAGTACTTCACCGTATTACCTAATATAAAAAGCGTGGGCGTTATGGGTGATATTAGAACCTATTCCCATACTATTGGTATTAGGGCTGTTACATCGATAGATGGTATGACGGCTGATTGGGCAAGAATACCCTATGACGTACTCGAAAAAATATCTAACCGAATAGTAAATGAAGTAGCAGAAGTTAACAGAGTTGTGTTAGACATAACATCAAAACCCCCATCAACGATTGAGTGGGAGTAGCTTATATGAATATATATGGAGCCTTAGGGTTCTATTTTTTTATTAATTTATCTATTTCGATAGTAATTATTAAAGTTCTTGAAGCTGGAGACAACATGGTAAAAAACTGGATCTATTATAGATAAATTTTTGATGTAATATATTTAATAAACAGTACACACTCAAACGCTAATGTGTACCCTTAATCAAATAGAGGTGAATTTATGTATAATGAAGAAAAGTTGAAAGAATTATTTATAAATAATGATGATAACCAAAATAGTAAAGTAGTTACTAAAATTTATGATAAAGATAAGACTATTTGTTATGTAATAAAACATAGGAATAAAACAGATAAAACAGATAAAATAAATAATAAAAGCTATAATCATTGTGCAGGAGTAAGGTATGAGCGTTTAGAATAAAAGAGGGAAGATTAATAATCCTCTTTTTTTTTAAATTATTTAATTGTTAATAAGATTCTTGTTATTTTAGTAATAAAACTATAAAATGCACTTATAAGACTGCATTAAGAAATCAAAGCAGGCTAGGAGATGCAAAATTATGAAAAATGAAACTATGATTAGGAAATTTAAGTCAAATGGCGGTATACTTAAGACATCACAATTAAATGAACTTGGTTACTCTAGCAGGCAAATTAAGAGAATGTTAAATATTGGAATTATTAATAGAATAAAATATGGGTTCTATGAACTTTCAGACTATATATCACGAGAAGAAGTTATATTAACTAAGCTTTTCCCTGAATCCGTAATATTTTTAGAAAGTGCTTTAGTATACTACGAATATACTGATAGAATTCCTTCGGCTTGGCAAATTGCAGTAAATAGATCGAGTAAGACGACACAGTATGATATTTATTATCCACTTGTAACACCTTTTTATTTAGAAGCTAAGTTTCTTGATGTTGGTGTTACAACTATTTTAATTGATAAAGTTAAAATAAAAATTTATGATAGAGATCGAACAATCTGTGATGTTCTTCGTTATGAGAATAAATTGGGAGCTGAAGTATTTTCTGAAGCTATCCAAAGATATATCAAAGATCCTAAGAAAAACGTTAGAAAACTTTTTGAATATGCGGATATCTTCAATATTAATAATAAAGTTCAAATGTATATAGGAATGAGGTTATAATGGAGAACGTAACGGCATCAGTTTTAGCTAAATTAAAGAATGAGGCAAAAAAGCAAAACGTTACACTACAACAACTATTAAACTTATTCTGCCAAGAGGAGTTTATAAGAAGGCTTTCAAAATCAAAATTTAAAGATAATTTAATTCTTAAAGGTGGATTCTTACTATATTCCTTAAGTGGGTTCACTACTAGAGCAACTATTGATGCAGATTACCTTTTAAGACACCATCCTAATGATGAAACATCAATTGAAGGCTTAATAAAGGAGATAATTTACCAACCAAGTGAAAATTTTTTTATTGAATTTGAAATTAGAAAATTAGAGATAATTAATGAAATAAAAGAGTACCAAGGAATTAGAGCTAACTTAATAGGAATTATAGGGCGAACAAAAACGCCTTTTAGCTTGGACATAAGTGTGGGTGATGTTATAGTTCCAAGAGCAGTAATTAGAACTTTACCGACATTGCTTCCGACATTTGAACAACCTCAAGTCTATACATATTCTTTAGAGTCATCAGTAGCTGAGAAATTAGATGCTATTATTACTTTGATGGAAGCTACTGGCCGTATGAAAGATTTTTACGACATTTATTACTTAGCCACAACATTTGACTTTGCTGGTGTAAATCTACAAGAAGCAATCCATAAGACTTTGTCAAATAGAAGTACCCCTCACGAAACGGATTCGGTTATTGTAATTAAAAGGTTAACAGAAAACAAGATTGTTAATGACAGGTGGGGTAATTTTTGTAAAAAGATTTTAAAATATGATTTAGAATTTAACTATGTTGTTGATATAATAATAGAATTTGTATCTATTCCGTATACTGCAATAATGACAGAGCAAAAAACATCTAAGAATTGGAGTTTTAAGGATAGAAAATATTTATAATTATCAATTAATCTGAGT
>CAZSSR010000098.1:0-5705 GCA_964609605.1 uncultured Bacillaceae bacterium
CATTTTTAAAAACCCGTGATATTGTAAAAATTGCATATGAATATTCAGTATTAAATAAGAAGATTAGACTGATACTAAAATCGTATGAAGAAATGCAATATGGGAAAGGATTCGGTATTTATGGCAGAGGATATAGTAAAGATGATGAACTTGATGATACAGAATTTAGACGAGCTTATTCTTGGGCAAATGATAAACACTTAATAGAAAAATTGAAAAGAAAAATATAAAAAAACAGCATACAATAAATAGGACTTTATGCGGCACGCAGTGCCCAACTTGAAGTCCATGTGCCTCATTGTAAAACGACAGACAACAAGAGATGAAATTTGGTCCATACATATACGAGCCTGACAAAAGTATTGATGTTTATAAAGAAACTGAAAAGTATTTTAATGCCAATCCTGAAATTAAGAAACGAGTTGAAGAATTGGGTTGGATTTATCATACAGTCGGAATGATTATACCTCAAAATTTCGAGAACTTTTGGTCGGGACATTATCTCCCATTCATTGACTCTTGGGAAGAACTCCAAGTGTCTTTCACCCAAATTTGTTTTGGACTATACAAACAAGCATTTGTTTCACTTAGATGTGGTTTAGAATTAGGTATGCTGTCTGTATATTTCAACATTAATGACGACGGACATAATACCGTCAAAGAATGGCTTAACTCTAAAGAGGCAGATGAGGCAAATACTCCGAGAGCAAACATGATTTGGAAGATATTACTTTCAAATAAGAATATTAAACAGTTTAACGACAAACACAACATAAGGGAAACCTTTGACAATCTCGGGTATTTACATAATTATGTTCATACAAAAGGAGCAAAGTACTCTAATAGAATGGGGTTATTTAAAAGCAACTCTCAAACATTTGAAGCAAAATTAATTTCAAAATGGTTAGACTCTTATGCTGATATTATTTCCTTGGTTAGCACTTTGCATTTATTGAAATATCCAATTTCTGTTGTTCGTTTTGAATATAGTAAAAAATTCGGAATAGACATACCAAGTTTTGGAAATTTGGAAGAATATAACATTGACAAAATAGCAACTATATTACCTGAGAATTATTTGAAAGACATAGAAGCAATCGCCATAGAAGACAAGTCTACACAGGAAACTATTCAAGAAATAAGTTCGTTTCCCGATATGACAGAAGAGCAAATCGAAGAACAAATTATCAATTTGGAAAAAATGTCTATTGAAAATGGAGAAGGTTTTATCAAGTGGTTAGAAAATCAAGAAAAGCTCGCAAAGTCATTTGGACAGGAGGGATTTAACGATAAAATGAAAAATAAAATTGAGCTTTTAAGACAATGGGCAGAAGAAAATAACTATATGGAATCAAAAGCAAAAAGATTAGGTTGGAACATTAATAATCTATTCATATCCGACTGACAACTAAAAAAAGAACAACGAAGGCATACGATATATAAAAATAATAGCCAGTTCAATAGTAATATAAGGGTTTATAGCCCGTTTCTAATTTGTAATGATTTGAAAATTAAATCTCCCTAAGCGGCTACTTTTCTTATACTAACCGTTAGCGTTAAGCCTAAGAGAGCAATAGAGTAACCTTTCTTGATAAATAGAAGAATCGAATTAGAAATTCAAACCTAGTTTAATAAATGGCAGTATAGCTTATGAATAATAATCGCAGTGTAATTATAACCGGAGCAGGTGCTGTTCTTCCTTGGGGTGGCCCAAGCACAGTAGAATTAACCAACTTATTATGTAAAGACAAGGTCTTTATAAATAATGAAGACCAGTCTATTGGAGATTATCTATATAATATTTTAAGTAGAAAAGAAAATGAGCGAGAACCTAGGTTCAATGAACCCAATTTTGAGACAATACTTTATTTAATCGAAGTGATTTACGAGTATAGAAAATCAAAATTTCAAATGCCTGATTGTTTTTTCAGAATTAATGATATTTTTAATCTCAAAGAGGACATTGATCAACAGCTTCTCACTTTTCAGAATACAAATCCCAATTTTTATTCGGAACGTTTCTTAAATACTGCTTTTGGAGAAAAGCGTTTAATAGCCAACGATTTTTTTTATTATGAATTATTACTGCATTTCATTTTTTTAATCAAAGAAAAAATTGATAAATTCGAAAAGTCCGAATTTGAAAAATTTAGTGATCTCAAAGAACGATTTAATCACTTTTTGGATTCGTTAAAACTAAATAATGGGGTCATTCGGTTTTACACGCTAAACTATGATGATTTACCAGTACAGATTTCAAAAATTTCATTTTTCAAAGGGTACGATGTCGATTCAAATAAAATTGATGTCAAAAGAATTGTTAATGATAATCATGTTGATTGTTATTACCGCTTACATGGATCTTTTCGATTGAACTTAAAGGGAGAAATATCAGATAATTATGATCATTGTTCCCCACAAATGAATTTTTCAAATAATGAATTGATCCCAACAAATATTATATCAGGGTATAACAAACTTGATAGAATATTGGGAGATTCTTATTTCCACTTTTATAATAAATTTGTTAATGATTGCTATAAAGCTTCTCAAATTTTTATAATCGGATATTCGTTTGGTGATTCACACATCAATGCAGCTATCAAAGGAGCAATGTTAAGCGGAAAAGCTAAACTTATTTGCATTGATTGTTGCGACGAAGCTTCTTTTGCTTACAAATATAACAAAACTTATCCAACTTCTGAATATAGCCTATATATAGATATTCCTGGCAGTAATAATCAAACGTACACTAAAGAAACAGACAAGGTTAAATTATACTTGGGTGGATTAGAAGATTATTTACATGAATTATGGTAATTTATTTTAAATACCGAACAGCTTTATCCTACCTTGGTGTAATTTTACAAATGGCAGCTAACCTGCGGATATAATGTCGAGATGAATTAATCTCATTTTTTGTCAAGTTTCAAAAAATCCTCAAAAGAATATTGCATTCCCGAAAGCTCCATTATTCGTTTTACAATAATCTCCCTGCTAACAGCATTAAACCAAGAAGCATCAGCTTTCATAATACTTTTCTGTTCGCTCCTGTAAAACTGAGGAAAATCAGCTCCTGAGAATACTCCAACCATTTCATATCCGGGAAGCCCTATGAAGTGAGCCCAGGGAACTTTCTTGGGGTCAGATTGAATGGATTTATTGAGATTCTTCTCAAGCGTAAGATAGTTTTCTTGCCAATACTGTATGTATTCTGCAGACGGTGAATATCCATAAACATATTCATCTACGAGGCTGGCAAAAGCATGTCCCATTTCGTGAACAGGTACATCATGCTTTTTATATCCTTTATTGCTTTTATAAAAACTTTCTGAATATGAAAAGAAGGCATAGCCAACATCGTTGTAATTTTTCCCTCCGCAACCCATATTTGCGTCATGATTTACTACCATTACAACTGTGCAATTGGAAATATCAAAGCCAATCAAAGAAGATATTTTTTGCTTGATTGCAAGATTTCCGCTTAATTCAACCCGGCTTACATCCATTAAAGTAATTCCATAGTATGTATCTCTTGAATAATGAGGATCAGAAATATATCTTTGTCTGGATACTGCTTTAACCATGTATATATTAAAATACTCTTTATAACTCTTGAATGGTTCTGTTTCAAAGATATTATCCATTGTTCCATTGATAATCGTTTCAAATTCTCCGCCGTTACTCATGGTTGAACTTGGGAAACCATCCCCGGTAATGATGATGTTCACACCTTTACCTCTGCTTGCTTTGTTTAGTAGAATGACTTTACCATGCTCGCTAGTGTTGTATTCCACCTGCCTATCGAAGTTACTGAATTTGTATCCATATTTTTGCCAGGCAACATAGTAAGACGGACACCAATCAATCCAGTTTTTATGGTTGAAAACTTCTTCAGGTATCTCTCCGTTTAATTTATTCTCGGCAATTGAAAATACTTTAAGAGAATCCATATTACCAATCTCCTTTGGAATTGTGCCTGAGAGATTATTGTTAATTAGGGTTATGGCCTCCACCCTTGCTGTACCTTCAAGCATACCGGTCGAGGTGCAATTAATGCCATACCATGAGTAGATAGGCCTATCGGATAACCAATTTGCATTATTTGTCCAATCCTTTCCACTGGTTGAATTATATAATGCTACCAATGCAAGGGAATCTGTTATCCGACCTAAGCTCCTTCCCCTTTGGGATATTCTTAATAAAAATGTTCGGACAGGTGTAATCTCGAAGATCACGTTAGCGTTTCTGGGTTCAGATTCGTTCTTTTTAAATATTAACTTATATTTCTTATAAAAGATGCCGTTTTTGGTACTATCCCTTTCCAGAGTAATATTAATCCAATCGGATTCATTTTTAATCGAATACGCAATGTCAGTAGTTATATTAATACTGATTGTTTTTTCTTCTTTTTCAAGAGAGATGCTTTCCTGAGACAATTCAAAAAAGTTTCTTTTAGTAGTATCTTTTATTATCTCGATATCCTCCTGTATTGTTTCTTTAGTACAAGAAATGGTAGTGATAGCTATAAAAGCAATTATTAGATTATATAATGTGAAGTGTTTCATGATATTAAATACAAAAGTAATAAATTATTGAATATATCTGCATAAGCCCTCCGGAGAGGGCTCTCATTGATGATAACATTACATTATACCATCATCCGCAAAGCTAAAATAGCCGTCACCGGCAATAATGACATGATCCAATAATGTGATGTCAAAAAGGTCAGCTGCTCCTTTCAGTAACTTAGTCTGAACTTTGTCATTCTCACCGGGATGAGTGTTCCCCGATGGGTGGTTGTGTATAAGAATTATCGAACTGGCAAGAAGCTCAATGGCTCTCTTTAATATGATTTTCACGTCAACGACTGTTGCACATACGCCTCCTATGGAGAGCTGCTCCTTGATAAGCACTTTGTTCGCTCTGTTTAGGTAAAACACCCAGCACTCTTCGTGTGAGAGATGCTTTAGTATGGGTGACATTATTGCTGCTATGGAGCTTGAGGATTTGATGGATTCCCTTTCCGGAATGGGAGCCAATGAGTACCTGTGAGCCACCTCACCGAGAGCGGTTATCTTTGCAGCGGTGGATGACCTGAAGCCTTTTCTGAGGAGTGACTCACGGCTTGATTTGAAAAGGTCTAGAAAATCGCAGGATTCCAGATTGATTCCCAGCAACTGGAGAAGCTCCACATCCCTTAAAGCCTTTACGCCGGCTTGTTGATACAGTTCCTGAATTTCTTTTAGTGTTCTCATAATACAATGTTTTTAAGTGAATTTGAGGCATAAAAGAAAAGCGAACAGATGTGCATGGATTTTCATGAGAATACTACCTGAAAGTGTGGAGATTGTCAGGAAAACAACGCCTGTCCTTGCACAGCGCCAAGTGAGCGAAATATCTTTGCCGACAATTCACAAAAACAGAATGAGAACGAAATTCAGTAAAACAACAATAAGTAGGGGCGTAGCTATCTGAAGTAGAGCAAAAAAGCGATTTTTTATTTTAGAGTAAGAAGGGGTTTGACTTTACAGACTATATCAATATATCCTTGTTATCTATTCAAATGTAGTAAGTCCATAACAATTAAAAAACAGGGCACTACGAAGAAAAATCCCTCTAACATGCTACAATTTCACTCCTCATTAACTTTGCCCAAGCTAATTATATTGTTTATAAGGTGTAAAATTTCCTTTACTTTTTAC
>CAZSSR010000099.1:0-1687 GCA_964609605.1 uncultured Bacillaceae bacterium
GTTAATATAGGATTTACAAAACTTTTTCCATACAAGTATTTAGATGATGGTGGTATTAATGAAAAGTTGTTTGTTAACACTCCTGTATGGCATATAGCTATTATATCAGTAACAGTTAGTTTTACCGAAGAATTATTATTTCGTCTGTTTATTCAATCATTTTTTGGTGTTATTATTACAAGTATAGCGTTTACATTAATACATTTTCGATATTTTAATAAGATAGTATTAATTTCTTTTACATTTTTGACTAGTATATTTTTAGGTTATCTAGTTGTTTATATTGATTGGTTTACTGCCTTTTTAGCTCATGCCTTAATAGATTTTATACTAGGTGTTATAATTAGAAAAAATGTATTTGATATACATAATAAAAAATTCAGTATAAAAGAAAGGTTGGATATTAATGAAGGATAATTCATCTTTACCCCCTAGAAGTACAATTCATACACCTCAAGGAATTGAGAAATCTGGTGGTAACAAAATAATTAGGGTGTTTTTTAGTTCGTTTGTTTTTATTATAATTATTGCATTAATTTTATTCTTTGTTTTCTCTGATATCTTTAGATCGAATGCACCTGATAATGAATTGGAAGGAAATGATCCAAGTCCAGCAGAAAACAGCGAAGTGGTAAGCGATATAGATAATCAACCTAATCAAGATAATATTATCATAGATATCGATCCTAACGAGTCAGATCAAGACGTTGGTGAAGATGTAATTGTTGATGATGTAACTACAGTACCGACAGAAACCCCAATAACTAGCGGAGATGTGACGCATATTGTTAAGGATGGTGAAAATTTATATAAAATAAGTTTTCTATATTATGGTCATGGTTATATGGAGGAATTGGCAAAATATAACAATATAGTTGATAGTGATTATTTAACTGTGGGTACCGTTTTGAAAATCCCTAATAAAGAATTGTTAAAATAAAATATAAAGTTGTTTGCTTTAAAGTGATAAAAAGTTATTGCTCTATGTATATTTATACTGTTATAATTGAAAAAATATATATCTTTAGACTTATATTAATTCTTTTTAGTTTAAATTAAAGAAAAAAATTTATTCATGATAGTTATTTAGAGTGTTAATTAAATGGGAGGGGAATTGTGTATGTCAAAATTACCTATAAAAAATGATCATGGTTTTTTTGAAATTCGTTTAGAGTCAATTGGGGGACTAGGGGCTCATTTAGCAGGAAAAATGTTAGCAGAAGCCGGAATACTTGGATTGGGATTGAATGGGGCGCATTTTTCTTCGTATGGCTCTGAGAAAAAGGGTAGTCCAATTAAGTCTTTTATTCGATTTGGTGAAGGGAATATTCGAATTAGTAGTCCAGTTGAACGTCCTCATGTTGTAGCGGTGTTCCATGAAGCCTTATTTAAAACAGTTGATGTTGCAAATGGGCTTTATCCAAATGGGGTAATTTTAGTTAATACAACAAAATCAGCTGATGAGATCAGAGAAAAGTTAAATCTTGAATCTGGTGTAGTAGCAGTTATTGATGCGTTAAATATTGCTGTTGAGGAAAAGACTCGTGTTAATACTGCAATGTTAGGCGCACTTTTGCGTATAGCAGATTTTTTAGACCCAGAGGCTATGAAAAATGTAATTCGCGATACCTTTGGAGAGAAATATCCTCAGTTGGAAATAGCTGATTATGAAATCACCAGTGATCCG
>CAZSSR010000099.1:1697-5596 GCA_964609605.1 uncultured Bacillaceae bacterium
GTCTGATGACAATCTTGGCATTATTTATAGCTTTGTTGATGCGAATATTAAAACCTTTGATAGAGGTTTTAATGAAGTTGTATTTAAAACATTTGAGGCTAAAGAAGGAGTTACTTCTGAATATACTAGACAAAATCCTCTTTTAGGTTATGAAACGCAACCTATTGGTGGAAATATTACCAATCCTGGTAATTCCATAAAAAAGGATTTAAGCGGATCACGTCAAGGATTTATTCCCGAATTTAATAAAGAAGAATGCATTAATTGTTCAAATTGTGATATTGTCTGTCCTGACTTATGCTTTGTGTGGGAAGAAAAAGAAGATAAAAAAGGACGTCCACAGATGTTTTTGCAAGGTATTGACTACCAGTACTGCAAAGGTTGCTTAAAATGTGTTGTAGCGTGTCCAACTGATGCCTTAAAAACAATTCGCGAGGTTGAAGGATATAGTGACGAACATGGTGTATCTCAAAAATTTAAATTAGCTTCTAATTAAAGGGAGGGGTAAAAATTATGAATATAGATAATGAGAAAAAACGACAAAAAACTGATATATTTACTGGTAATGAAATGGCAGCTTTAGCAATAGCTCAAATAAACTATCATGTTATGGGTTATTACCCAATTACTCCATCTACTGAAATAGCTGAATTTTTAGATGAGATGAAGACTAAGGGGGAACATAATATAAAAATGATTCCTGCTGATGGGGAGCATGGAGCTGCTGGTATTAATTATGGTGCTGCTACAGGTGGTGGAAGAGTATTCAATGCGACAAGTGCTAACGGATTTTTATTCATGCTTGAACAATTACCAGTACAATCTGGCACACGTTTTCCAATGGTATTGGATTTGGTTATGCGTTCTGTAAGTGGTCCACTAAATATCCGTGGGGATCATTCGGATTTATATTATGGATTGAATGTAGGGTGGCCGATTCTTGTTGCTAAGGACCCTCAAGCTGTGTATGATTTGAATATAATCGCCACTCGTCTTACTGAGCATAAAGATGTACGTTTACCGGTCATTGTTGCTTTTGATGGTTTTGTTACATCACATCAAAAACGTAAAGTAGATTATTTCAAAGATCGCTCAGTTGTTCAGGAATTTGTTGGTGAGATGCCAACAGGTTTTATAACTTCTTTAGATGCCGATAATCCTGTTACAATTGGTGGATATATGAATGATGATTATATTAATAATAAATATCAACAGTCTTTAGCAATGTATAAAGCTGGAGAAATATATAAAGAGATAGCTGAAGAATATAAAGAACTATCTGGTAGAGAATATAAAGCGTTAGATGAATATTTGATGGAAGACGCTGAGGTGGCAGTGTTTTTATTAGCATCTGCAGCGGAAACTGCTAAAGATGTTGCTGACGATTTACGAAAGAAGGGTATAAAGGCAGGAGTAATTTCTCCAAATGTAATTCGTCCTTTTCCTGCAGAAGAAATTCGTAAATCTTTAAAAAATGTTAAAGCAGTTTTAGTTGGAGAAAGAGCCGATTCATATGGAGCAAATGGTGGAAATTTAACACAAGAGGTAAAAGCAGCAATTCAAGCTGACAAAACAAATAATACAGTTGTTTTAAGTCGTATCTTCTCTCTTGGAGGCAAAGATTTTTTTGCAGAAGATGCGGAAGAATTCTTCAACTTAGCAATAAATGCTGCAAATAAAGGTTATGCTGAAATTCCTTTTGATTATTATGGTGTATATGCTGGAGACAAGAAAAATGCACCAAAACGTGTATTAGCATGTATATCTGATGAATGGAAAACTGGCTTAATTAATGTTGATATGGATAAGGAAACAAATAAGTTAAAAGTAAAAATACCTCCATTAAGATCGTTAACAAAGAAACCTAAGCGTTTGGCTCCTGGCCATGGTGCTTGCCCTGGTTGTGGGATTTATTCGGGGTTAGAGACCTTTTTTAAAGGCATTGAAGGAGATATCGTAGTTTTATTCCAAACTGGTTGCGGGATGGTAGTTTCGACTGGCTATCCATTTAGTTCTCATAAAGGAACATATATACACAACCTTTTCCAAAACGGTGCAGCAACTTTATCTGGTGTTGTTGAAATGTTTTGGGAGAAAAAAAATCGTGGTGAAATTGATGTTAGTGATGATTTTACGTTTATTATGGTTTCGGGCGATGGAGGAATGGATATTGGAATGGGACCTGCAATTGGTGCAGCTTTGCGTAATCATAAGATGATAATTGTTGAATATGATAATGAGGGATATATGAATACAGGCTCACAAATGTCATATTCTACACCTATCGGACATATGACTACAACATCAGGTGTAGGAGAATATCAAGGTGGTAAATCGTTTCATCATAAAGATACGCCGCAGATTATGGCTGCTACAAATATCCCTTATGTGTTTACTGGAACTGAGGCTTATCCACAAGACTTGATTAAAAAGGCTGCGAAAGCTCAATGGTATGCACAAAATGTTGGAATGGTTTATGGAAAGATTTTAATTTCTTGCCCATTAAATTGGAAAGCGAAGGACAATGAAGGTAGTTTAATTGTTGGTAAAGCAGTTGATTCATGTTTCTTTCCACTTTATGAGGTTGAGAATGGTATAACTACTATTACGATGAATCCTGAAGAAAATGATAAAAGAGTACCGGTTGGTGAATGGTTAGGAATGCTTGGAAAAACAAAACATTTATTAAAACCAAAATACGCTGAGACTCTGAAAGAGTTTGAAGATGAGGTTCAATTACGTTGGGAACGCTTAAAGGTAAAGGACGAAAATCCATTATTATAAAAATGTAATATAGATAAAGAAGAACTTCAACTATTAAATAAGTTGAAGTTCTTCTTTATAATATAGTTATTGTAGAATAACCTCAGTAGGAACTACAAATGAATAACCTTGATTTTGTAAATTTGCAAGTATTGAATCGAGTGAAATAGCAGTAATCTCTTTATCATGCATCAGGATGTTTGCTCCAGAGTACGCATTACTGGTAACCTCTTCAATTAGTTCTTGGGATTTATCAGGATTAATTATTTCCCAATCTTTAGAACCTAAAGACCAATTCATACGTTGCATATTATTTTCTAATAAAATATCATCAACATATTCATTTTTTGTATAAGCTCCATAAGGTGGCCTGAAGTAACTAGGATATTTACCAGTAATGTCATAAATTAAATCATTTAATTTTTTTATTTCCATATTTGTTTCTTCGTACGTGATAATTTCATTTAAATTAGGGTGTGTCCACGTGTGATTACCAATAATATGTCCTCTATCGTAAATTTCTTTTACTAGATCCTTGTTACGATCTGCATAATATCCTGTAACAAAAAATATTGCTTTAGCATCATATTTATCTAATGTATCTAATATTTGATTAGTATAATCACCTTGTGGTGAGTCATCAAATGTGAGAAGTACAACTTTTGTTGGATCTTCAGGATTAATAGGTTTAATTAAATAATTATTTGTATTTATATAGTATTTTATTGTTGGTTCTTGTGGTTCATCTTCTATAATTGCATCATTATTAACAGGTGTTTGCTCGTCAGGGTCAGGAATTTCAATTGGAGGTTGGTCTTGGCTATTTGAGCAACCTGCCGTAATGAATATTAATAAAATTAATATTGTAAATAAATATTTCTTTAGTGGCTGTTTTGTCATCTGGTGTCCTCTTTTCATTGTTTGCTACTATTTTTATTGTCAAAATAAATAGTACATCATTTTATTGTTTATTAAAAGTGTAACTGTAATATTTAACTTTCATATATCAACAATAAAAAGGTTGTAGTAGTATCAAACATTTTAATGATAAAATTAATAAAATATATGAATTGACAAAAAGTGATTTGACAAACTAATATAATTAACATTATATTAAGATATTAAAACACATTCAT
>CAZSSR010000100.1:0-5385 GCA_964609605.1 uncultured Bacillaceae bacterium
AGTATGTTTCCCAATAATCCTTACTCCAAATTTCTATCCTATTTGAAACACCAATTACTACACATTCTTTCTTTAAAAAAGCATAGTTTCTTAAATTATTCGGAATAATTACTCTTCCTTGTTTATCTAACTCACTCTCAACCGCTCCAGAGAAAAAGAAACGAGTAAACTTACGCGCATCAGCTTTTGTAAATGGTAGAGTTTTTAACTTTTGCTCAATAATTTGCCATTCATTTAAAGGGTAAACAAACAAAGCTTTATCTAAGCCTCTGGTAATAATGAATAAGTCGCTAAGCTCATCTCGAAACTTTGCAGGGATGATAACACGACCTTTATCATCAATATTATGTTGGAACTCCCCCATAAACATACTGATACACCTCGCTTTCTTCCTAATTCCCCACTTTCCACCACATTATACCACAAACATATCTTTTTTCACAACTATAATTAAATAAGCCCCAATTTTAAGATTGGGACTTAAGAATTCAATTTAATTTACATCAATTAAAAATAAACATAATTTAGTATTAGCTTTCTTTTTACAGTTCATAAGCGCCAATGCATTATACCAAAAAAATCCTGATTTTTAAGTCAGGATTTTTTCTTTATCTAAGATATCACTTTATAACCAACCTTTTATACATATAGACAAAAAATCGCAAAAAAAAATCATGTTAATAAAACCATGATTCAAAAATTATGAAGCAAAATATTGTTCTAATGCATCTTTGTTGTAACCTATAACTATATTATCCCCGTCTGTTAAAATTGGCCTTTTCAATAATTTAGGTTCCTTCGCTAAAAAATCAAGAAAATCATTAAGTTTCATATCTTCAATGTCCATGTTTAAACTTTTGAAATAATGGCTTCTTGTTGATAAAATTTCTTCAGTTCCATTATGAGTCTTCGTAATTATATCTTTTAACTCATCAGATGTTGGAGGATCCTTATATAGATGTCTTTCTTCATAAGTTACTCCTTGTTCAGCTAACCACGCCTTCGCTTTTCTACATGATGTGCAACTTGGATATGTGTAAAATACGACCTTGTTATTCATCTTAACTCCTCCTTTTAAATAATTTTTAAAAATTAAATCATCTTTATTTTATCTTCTATTCTCTTCTTAATACGCTTTAATATTATAAAAGGTTTCATAAACTTCTAAATTTTATATAAATACTTAAGTTAATTATATATGCATATAACCACTGTGTCAATAGTGTTAATTATAGATTTTTTCAAAAAATACATATATAATATAAGTGTACCGTATTTTACTATTATGAATTAATATATTATAATAGTTTAGAAAATTAAAGGGGGAAAATTTTTCTATGGATAATGAAACATTAAAGTTAACGAGTGTGCTAGCAGACTCTACTCGTTTCTCAATATACAAGTATATTATTAAAGTAAATAGACAAGTTAATGTTATTGAAATATCTGATAACTTTCAAATCCACCCTAATGTTGCCCGCTTACATTTAACAAGATTAGAAGATGTCAGTTTATTAGTCTCAGAAACTGAAAAGACTGGTCGTGGTGGTAGACCAAGTAGAATGTATTCACTTTCAGATGAAGAAATTTGCCTACAATTTCCTGTTAAAAATTATCGTCTACTTGCTTCAATTGCAGTTGATTCCCTTCAAGCTTTTGGAGAAGAAGGAAAAGATATGTTTTATAAAATGGGCAGAATATTTGGAAAAGAAGCAGCGATCAAGACCATGATAAACGATGGGATAGATAACATAGATGATATACCTATAGATAGCAAAATAGAAAGTATAAGACGGATTCTAGAATCTCAAGGTATTAACCCTAAAATCGAGGTTGTCGATGAAAATACAATTTCATTTAGTTTAAATAGCTGCTTATTTATTAGAACAGAAGATGAAGAAAAAAATAAAATGATTTGTTCAATGCACAACAATATCTTTGAAGGTGTATTTGAAACATATCTTGGAGAAATAGATTTCATTAGAGAGACTAATGAAAATTGCCAAAATGCTTGCTGCCAATATTACATAATCTTGTTGCCAATTAAATAAAAAATGCACTTTATTGGTCCCAAATATTTTTCATAAAACTATATTTTGTTCTTTCTATATTTTTTTGAAGTAGTAACACTTTAAAGGTTTCTCCCATTTCATTTGAGGTAATTAATTGTCTTATAGCCCTATTTGTTTTTAAATCTCGATCATTTATAATATCTTTATTTTCCATTGATGATAAATTTAACTCAGTGAAAAAATTTAATATTCCATTGTTTAATAAAAAATTACTTTGAAAATTAAAGTAAACGTTTTTTAGGCCCAGACTTGTTCCATGGTCAATTAAAGATGAAAAATTTACATGTGAAGTAATATCTTGTTCCCCTATATTTTGATAAGGATTATCATTAGCTTTATGATTATAGTAGCACATTAAAGTACCAGCAAGTCGGTTATCATCATATAAGACTTCAGCTAAATAACCATAATCAATGGTTAGTATATATCCTTTTTCTAACACATTGTTAATAGAATCCAACCATTTAAATACATCTAAATTTACTTCTGCAATCTGCTTTTCTTTTAAATATATTTTTTGCTTCTCAAAATACTTGATAATTTTTAAATCGCTTACCTCTCCAACTACCTCTAAAAAAGTTTCTTCTATATCATCCCATATAACATACATTTCATAAAGCTTACCAGCGCATTGTTGTACCTTATGTACTGGAAATGAATCAATTAATTCGTTTGAAAAAATGATGCCTATAAAAGGCTTAGGTAAATCCTTTATATCATTTATCCAAATCACTTTATCCTTATGATTTAATAATTTATTATATTGTAAGCTCTTATGAAACGGACTCACTTCTAACATATAATATGTAAAATTATCATATAAGATTTTATCCTTTAACTTTAGCTCATTAAGAACATCACAAGCAAATTGTCCGCTTCCACCACCTATTTCAAGAATATTATATTCTCGTTTATCAGTTAGGCAAATAAATAATTCGAGAAAATTTTTCAGCAAAGTCCTAGCAAAAACATCTCCGACAGAAGAGCTTGTATAAAAATCATCTTTTTTTCCTATCTTGCTTTTGTCTTTCATATAATATCCTAAATCTTCTTCATATAATGCCATTTTCATATATTCATAAAAAGTTATTCTATTTTGTGGTGCTTCTTTTATTTTTTTAATAATTCGTTTAGATAACTCATCATATTTACTAATCACTAGATGACATACCTCCATTACTAAAAATATGTTTTACTAATTCAATTCCATTTAGCCATACAGTTTTACTTACTGCTTCATTATTATCTATTAATGGTATAATTTTGTACTCACTTCTACCAGTAGCTCTTGATCTATCAACATATGTTGGTATAACAGATACATCCTTTAATATAGTTTCTCCAGTCCTGTAATTCTTTTCTAGTATTAGATCTAAAATCATTCCGTATTCCGTCCAATTATCACGCTGATTACTTAAAAAGTTACCCATTGAATATATAACACCTTGACCATTGTCGTATACCTCTAATGGTTGTACAACATGGGGATGACTCCCTAAAACAAAATCCACTCCACTTTTTAATATTTTATCTGTCCACAGCTTTTGTTCTTCACTAGGTTGTCTTTGATATTCATTACCATAATGGATCATTGCAAAAATATAATCGACATTATTCTCCTTTAATACTGCTACGTCTTGATTAATCTTATCCATATCCAATAGATTAACCATATATGGTTTATCACTAGGAACCGGTAAACCATTGGTACCATAAGTGTAAGCTATTATTCCAATACTTATGCCATTGACTTCTAAAATTAAAGGTTCCGCTCTTTCTTCCTCACTACGAAATGTACCGGTATGAAAAATATTATAGTTATCTAATGTATTTATAGTCTCTATAACCCCATCTCCCCACTGATCCATTGAATGATTATTAGCAGTAGTTAAAACATCGAAACCTACATTTTTCAATGCAAAAGCAAGTGAATCTGGGGAATTAAAGCGAGGATACCCTGAATAGCCAATTTTTTCTCCAGCTAAAGGAGTCTCAAGGTTACCAATGACCATATCAGCTTGATTAAAGATGGGCTTAAGCTCAGTAAAAATTTTATCGTAAGTATATTCCTTAGTTTTGCTATCATAACCTGAAGCTATAATAGGGGAATGCATCATAATATCTCCTACGACCATAATTCTCACTTCTTGTGGATTAAAAAAGAACAAGATTGACTGAAAAAAAATAGACATAAATAAAAGAAACTTAATTATGATTAACATATTTACCTCACCTTCATAAGCAAGCAAAAAATACTTTTATTGATAAAACTTCAGCTTATATTATTTCACAGTTATTTAATTATTTAAAAATGGATTATTCATTTTTTCTTCACCTATCGTTGTTTGTTCACCGTGCCCAGGTAAAACAATTGTCTTATCTGTAAATAAAAATATTTTCTTTTTTATTGAATTAATAAGCTGCACATGGTTTCCTCCAACAAAATCAGTTCTTCCAATAGAATTCTTAAATAATGTATCCCCCGTAAAGAGCCAATTATCAATTTTGTATGTTAAACCACCTGGCGTATGCCCTGGAGTATGAATCGCTTTTATCTGAAAATTATCTATATCTAGAAATTCATCTTTATCTATTAGATTCCCTGTGGGTTTTGATGTTATAATTCCATAATAAGAAAACGATTCCGATCCATTTAAAGTTGGATCATGTAGCCAGTCTTTTTCTTTTACATGAACATATACTGGAGCGTTATATTTATTTCTAATTTGCTCAAGACCTGCTATATGATCAAAATGAGCATGTGTAAGAAGTATGGCTTTTAGATTGAGACCATTATTATCAATATATTCTTCAATAATATCTGGTTTAAAACCAGCATCAATCAAAATAGCATCATTATTCTTTGATATCAGATAACAATTCACTCCCATATCACTTAAGACAAATCTTTTCATTTTCAACTATTTTCCTCCATTAATATTCTCTTTAATTCTATTTGTATTCTTTTAAGTTCCTCTTGATCTATCAGTACATAAGGGCTTTCCCAATAGGATACCATATTAATAGTGCTTATATCACTTGATTTAATACCTTTGTATTTCCAAAACAATGCCGTTATCTCATCTGGATCCATATTTATTTTAATATGCTCACCTGCAGTATCTAATATTCCAAATATTTTACTTATTCCATTTATAGATAACAATTTATCCGCAAATTTTTTAATTATTTCTTGTTGTCTCAGATTTCTTTCAAAATCGTTAGAGTCATTACCATCTAAAGACTTACGAAAACGTGCAAAATCTAAAGCATTTTCACCATTTAATTTTTGTAAGCCTTTATTTAAATTAAT
>CAZSSR010000101.1:0-5382 GCA_964609605.1 uncultured Bacillaceae bacterium
ATTTTAGCAGGATAATTTAAATAAAATGGAGAATGTAATGAAATTGTAGGTGTAATTATGTCATCAAAATTTATTCCTGATGAAGTTATAGACAAAATTAGACATCATTATGATATTACTGATTTAATAGGTCAATATGTACAATTAAAGAAAAGAGGACGTAACTATTTTGGATTATGTCCATTTCATTCTGAAAAGACGCCATCCTTTTCAGTTTCGCCTGATAAGCAGATTTATTATTGTTTTGGTTGTGGAGCAGGCGGGGATGTAATTCGCTTTATAATGAATATTGAGGGCTTTGATTTTATTGAAGCAGTTTCATATTTAGCGAAAGAATCTGGAATAGATCTTCCTGAAATGGATAAATATTTTACAACTGAACCGAAAGATCAGCTGAGAGAAAGTATGCTAGAGGCATATAGTCTGACGAGTAAATTATATCATTATTTACTTTTAGAGACTAAGCAGGGTGAAAAAGCAGTTCAATATTTAGCAAAAAGAGGATTTTCAAGAGAGGATATAGAAATTTTTAATATAGGATATTCTCCAATAGAAGCGGAGACATTAAATAGTTTTTTAACAAAAAGAGGATTTCCTTTAAATTTGCAGGAACAAGCTGGATTAATCTCTAAGTCTGAGGATGGACGTATTTATGATCGATTTAGAGATAGGGTAATTTTTCCTATTGCAGATATACAAGGTAGAGTGGTTGCGTTTGGTGGTAGAGTTATGGATGCTGGCCAACCTAAATATTTAAACAGTTCAGAAACAAAAATTTATAATAAGGGTAATATTTTATATAACTTAAATTTAGCAAAAAAAGAGATTAGGAAAAGTGGAAGAGCTATTCTTTTTGAAGGTTATATTGATACTATTGCTGCATGGAAAGCCGGAATTAATTATGGCGTAGCATCTCTTGGGACTGCTTTAACAGAACAACAGGCATTAATACTAAATAGATATGCAGATGAAGTTTACATTAGTTATGATTCTGATACTGCGGGGCAACAAGCCACATTAAGAGCAATAGAAGTATTGACTAAGGTTGGTTGTAAAATAAAAGTGGTTCAGTTACCAAAGGGGTATGACCCTGACGACTATTTGTCTGAATTTGGTTATGAATTGTTTAAAAATGATATTATTGATCAAGCATTAACTACAACTAATTTTAAGTTAAACTATATTAAGAAGGATTATAACTTTAAAGATGAAACAGCAAGATTAGAATATTTAAATAAAGCGTTAGAGATAATATCTGACTTGAATCATGCAGTTGAACAAGAACATTATCTTAAAACACTTGCCGATGAGTTTCAGGTATCTTTTAATTCACTTAAGAGCGATTTCAATCAAATATATAGGGCTAAAAGGAATAAAAGTAATCATGGTAGGGATAAACTTACTACTGGTCATAATAATATAAGTAGTGGTAATGAATATGGGAAACAAAAAATGCTTTATCCTGCCTATTATTATGCTGAAAGAAATTTAATATATTTAATGATGAGGAGTACTGAAATAACTAAAAGAGTTTATGATGAAATTGGAAGTGCATTTCATGTGGATGATTTTGTAGTTTTAACATCGTATTTATATTCTTATTTTAATAAAGGATATAATCCTGAAATTAATAAATTTATATCATACATTGAAGATGAGAAGTATAGTAAAATTGCTACGCGAATAGCAATGATTGATATAAATGAAGATATCACACAAAAAGAATTAAATGACTATATTATGAAAGTAAAGGGGTATGAGATAGATTTAGAATTAAAAAGGAAAAGAAATGAACAAATTAAGGCGGAAGGTAATAATGATATTGAGGAATCAATAAAAATAGGGCAAGAGATAATTAATATTCTTAATCAACAGAAGAAAAGAAATGATTAAATGAAAAAGGGGGTTTTAGCTATGAAATATAAAGAAAATAATAAAGCAGATTCTGAATATACATTAGAACAAGTAAAAGAGCAAATAATTGAAAAAAGTAAAAAAACAAATTCAATATCTTTTAAAGAAATTAATGAAAAACTATCTACGTTCGAGCAGGACCCTGATCAGATTGATGACTTTTTTGATTATTTAAGTGATCAAGGGATTGAAGTAGTTAATGAATCAGAGGATGATCGTGTTCTTGTATTTACTAACGAGAATGAGGAAGATTTAAGACGTGTTAATCATGATGAATTTGATATACCGGGTATAAAGATAAATGATCCAGTTAGGATGTATCTTAAAGAAATTGGACGCGTACCACTTTTAAAAGCTAAAGAAGAGGTAGAATTTGCTAAGCGGATAGAAGCTGGTGATGAGGAAGCTAAAAAAGCTCTAGCAGAAGCCAATTTACGATTAGTTGTTAGTATTGCAAAAAGATATGTTGGCAGAGGAATGCTTTTCTTAGATTTGATTCAAGAAGGTAATATGGGACTAATAAAAGCTGTAGAGAAATTTGATTATAGGAAAGGCTATAAGTTTAGTACCTATGCTACATGGTGGATACGACAAGCAATAACAAGAGCAATTGCAGACCAAGCAAGAACAATACGAATACCAGTTCATATGGTTGAAACAATAAATAAACTAATAAGGGTATCTAGACAATTACTTCAAGATTTAGGGAGAGAGCCTACTCCAGAAGAAATTGCTGAAGAAATGGATATAACTACTGAAAAGGTACGCGAAATAATGAAGATTGCTCAAGAACCTGTTTCATTAGAAACACCAATTGGTGAAGAAGATGATTCACATCTTGGAGATTTTATTGAGGACCAAGATGCACTAGCACCTTCTGATGCCGCAGCTTATGAATTATTAAAAGAGCAATTAGAAGACGTTCTTGATACGTTGACTGAAAGAGAAGAAAATGTATTACGTTTACGATTTGGGCTTGATGATGGTAGGACTAGAACATTAGAAGAAGTAGGCAAAGTTTTTGGCGTAACAAGAGAAAGAATACGCCAGATTGAGGCTAAAGCTTTACGAAAATTACGTCATCCAAGTCGTAGTAAACGATTAAAAGATTTCTTAGAGTAGACCTGCAATATATGTAGGTCATTTTTTTTCGGCAAATTATTTTAATTATTATATTTTTAATGATAGGTAAGGGATAATAATGAATGAGATTAAATTGTCTAAACGCTTACAAAGGATCGCAGAATATGTTCCAGCTGGGAAAATTATTGTGGATGTTGGTTCTGATCATGGACTATTAGTTAGCTATCTTATAAAGAAGGGAGTTTCTTTATATGCAATAGCTGGTGAGATTAATGATGGTCCATATCAAGCTACAATAAAACAAGTAAACAATTTTAATTTACAAAAAAAAATTTCAGTAAGAAAAGGAAATGGGTTAGAGGTTATAAAAGAGCATGTGGATGTAATAGTGATTGCCGGCATGGGTGGGGCATTAATAACTGATATTTTAGAAAATGGAAAAGAGAAGCTTAATAATGTAGAAAGACTGATTTTACAACCTAATGTGGGAGAAGAGACAGTTAGAAAATGGCTTGATGATAATAACTGGAATTTAATAGATGAAGATATATTGAAAGAAAATGATAAGATATATGAGATAATAGTAGCTGAACAGAGAAGGAATTACGAGGACACTGTTTATAAGCTTTCTTATAATGATTTATTTCCAAGGAATAAAGAAGATCTTTACAAGGTAGGACCAATTCTACTTCGTAAAAGCAATGATATTTTAGAAGAAAAGTGGGATTTAGAGCTTAGTAAAATTGAATATATTTTAAAACAATTAGAAAAATCAAGCAAAGAGAATGAGAAAAATATTAGAAAACAAGAGATCCATATGCAATATAAATGGGCAAAGGAGTTGGTAAGATGTTTGCAACGGGACAGCACATAATACAAATGTTTGAACAATTAGCACCAAAATATTTAGCTATTCCAGAAGATAAAATCGGGCTACAGCTAGGCACCCTAAATAAAAAAGTGAGTAAAATTTTGTTGACCTTAGATGTATTAGAGAGTGTTGTTGATGAAGCAATTGAAAAAGAAATTGATTTAATTATTTCACACCACCCGATTATTTATCGACCTTTAAAAAATTTGCGAACTGATATGCCACAAGGGCGAATGTATGAAAAGCTAATAAAAAATGATATTTCTGTTTATGTGGCTCATACAAACTTGGATAGTGCTATTGGTGGAGTAAATGATACTCTTGTTGAGAAGATTGGTTTAGAAGAAGTGGAGATTTTAGACGTTAATTATATTCAAAATTATAAGAAACTTGTGGTTTATGTACCAGAAAGCCATCAGGAGAAGGTATTTGAAGCAATATCTGATAATGGTGCAGGTTGGATTGGTAACTATAGTCATTGTTCATTTAAAATAAAAGGAGTAGGAACATTTAAACCATTAATTGATGCTAATCCATTTATCGGAGAAGAAGGACATATTAATAATGTAGAAGAGATAAGGATAGAAACTATTATACCTGAGATTAAGCAAAATCAAATAATAAGCGCAATGTTAAAGGTGCATCCATATGAAAAAGTAGCATACGATATTATTCCCTTGGAAATGGAAGGAGATAAATATGGACTTGGTCGTTTTGGAATTATACCTGAGGCTAAAACACTTGATGAGTTTGCAAAAATGATAAAAGAGCTGCTTAAATTGGACGGAATTAGGGTTGTGGGTAATTTAGATAAAATAATTAAAAAAGTCGCTATTGTCGGTGGCGATGGTAACAGTTATGTCAATAAGTCGTCATTTATTGGTGCGGATGTATTAATAACAGGGGATATATATTATCATACTGCGCATGAAGCAATGAATAATGGTTGTGCATTAATTGATGTAGGCCATTATGTTGAAAAGAATGTATTTGGAAATGTAAAATCCTATTTAGATAAAGAAATTGATAAAAAAAAGATGAATGTGGATGTTATGATTTCAGAGGTTAATACTAATCCATTTAAATTCTTATAAAAATATAGATTTATTGATTAATAGCATATTATTTGATATAATTTTGTAGCTGTTAATATATTCTTGATAATATAGAAAGTAAGCTGGGTAATCGCTGGTGGATATCCGAAAGGAGCCACGAGAGGAAAGTCCGAGCTCCATAGAGCAGGATGCTGGATAACGTCCAGTCAGAGTGATTTGAAGGATAGTGCCACAGAAATGGACAGCCTATGTGCCTTTTTGGTGCAGGTGATGGTGCAACCGTGGTGTAAGAGACCACGAGTGAATATGGTGACATATTTGCTGGTAAACCCCATCTGGTGCAAGACCTCATAGGAATGCATTTGGAGTTGCTCGCTCTGCATTCGGGTTGGTCGCTTGAGTCACTTAGTAATAAGTGACCTAGATAGATGATTACCGCTTCAATAGTGGGAGCATTAT
>CAZSSR010000102.1:0-5378 GCA_964609605.1 uncultured Bacillaceae bacterium
AACCCCTCTGATAGTTCCTCTCTTTTACCCAAAATATTCACACCTTTCTTAGTCTATTTAACTAACTATATTATATAACAATTATCCAAAATTAAAAAGTTATTACTTTAATAATATGTAAATAAATTAATAGTTGACATTTGTTTTGTTTTTCATTAGTATATAAAAAAGAAGAAAATTGATTTCAATGATTGAAAGTAGTAAGAGTTAAATTTACCTTAAGAGAGTCGATTGAAATGGTGTGAAATCGATAGGATAATTGATTCTGAATGGATTCATGAGAAGTTAGGTGAAATAATAGTAGCCGAGACCGTATTCCTGCGTTATAGGGATAGAATATTGATTATTATATCTGTATTCGAGTAAGATAAAACACTTAGGTGGCATAACGAATATAATTCGTCCTATACGGGCGAGTTTTTTATTTTTATTATCACTTTCTGAGAGTGTTTTAATTTAGGTGGTACCGTGGATTAAACTGCCCTAATAGTTATATTAGGGCAGTTTTTTTATTTTTAAAAAAAGAAGGAGCAATAAAATGATTAGATTTTTTATACCCCCATGAACGTTAATGAGATATTTGGTTTTTTAATATAAATATATTAACATTTAAAAATTTTAAAAAATGAAAGCGAGGAAATTAATATGTCAACAAAAATAGAAGAACTTCAATTTGGACGTTATGGAGGTCAATTTGTACCCCCACCAGTCATTAAAGCACTTAATGAATTAGAGGAAGAATTTGAAAAAGCATTAAAAGATCCTTCTTTTAAAGAAGAATATATGTATTATTTAAATGATTATGCTGGACGACCAAGCCCATTATATTTAGCAAACAACATGACTAATGATTTAGGTGGTGCAAAAATATATTTAAAACGTGAGGATTTAAACCACACTGGTGCACATAAAATTAATAATACAATTGGGCAAATTTTATTAGCTAAAAGAATGGGTAAAAAGAAGATTATTGCTGAAACCGGAGCTGGTCAACATGGTGTAGCTGCAGCTACTGCAGCAGCATTGTTTGGTTTGGAATGTGATATTTATCAGGGAACTGAAGATATGATAAGACAAGAATTAAATGTATTTAGAATGGAAATGTTAGGAGCAAAAGTTCACGGCGTTAATGCTGGTACACAAACATTAAGTGATGCTGTTGATGCTGCAATCGGAGCATGGGTAGAAGAAGTTGAAGATACATTTTATTTACTTGGTTCAGTAGTAGGCCCTCACCCATATCCAACTATGGTACGTGAATTCCAAAAAATTATTGGTGAAGAGGCAATGAAGCAAATTAAAGAAAAGGAAGATCGTTTGCCTGATTATTGTATTGCATGTGTTGGTGGAGGTAGCAACGCTATAGGATTATTTAATGCATTTATTCCATATAATGAGGTTAATTTGATAGGTGTTGAAGCAGCTGGTAAAGGTATAGATACAGATATGAACGCAGCTACACTGACACTTGGAACTGAAGGTATATTGCACGGAATGAATACTATCGCAGTATTTAATGAAGATGGAACACCAAAACCTGTATACTCAATCTCTGCAGGACTTGATTACCCAGGTGTTGGACCGCAACATGCTTATTTAAGAGACATAAATAGAGCTCAATATTATTCAATTACAGATGATGAAGCTGTCGATGCTTTGATGTATCTTTCTAAAATGGAAGGAATTATACCAGCAATAGAGAGCTCTCATGCCTTAGCATATGCAATGAAATTAGCACCTACCTTATCTAAAGATAAAATCATAATTGTCAACTTATCTGGTAGAGGAGATAAAGATGTTGACTCAATTGCAAACTATATAAAGAATAGATAAATTATATAAAAATAGTACAAAGAACAGCTACGCGAATTATTCGCGTAGCTGTTCTTTTAATCAACTAGTAATATTGTATATAAACGTTCATATTAAACTATTTTGTTAATGATCCACCAGTTTTCTTATTGTTAAATCCTTTTCTATTTCCTCCGATTTTTTTATCAGGACGAATGTTATGATCGTTGGGCTTTTTCTTCTTCTTTTCTTCAATAATTTTTTTCATCATATCAATATTTTTATTTGATTCCATCATATTAATTCTCCTTTAATACCAAAAGATTTTATTTCATCTTTATTATATCTGATATCTGCCTTTTGTCTATTATTTATTAATAATTCCTTCTTTTTTTAATTTTATAATCATAAATAATTTTCAATATATCCTTATAGCTATAATTATAATAAGCCATCAAATTATCATATGCAAAACCTGCTATATCATTATGCCCTTTAATAAAATTGAATACCGTTCTTTGAGTAAGTTTATTGTACAACCCCTTTTGGAACCAAACACCATCATTAATTATCTTATGTATTCCCTTTAATTCATATAAATATGAATCGAAATTAGCGCTTCTTCCTTCCAATCTCCCTAATAATGATTCATACGCATATTTACCAGATAAAAGTGAAAAATATATTCCTTCCCCACTTATTGGATCAGCTAACCCAGCTGCATCACCCACTAAAAGCAATTTATTATTATATATAGGTTTCTTTACATAATTACCATATGGTAGATAATGACCCTTTAATATATATTGATAATCACTTCTTTCAGGAATAGTTCTTTTTATAAATTCCTTTAACTCTAGCTTATAATCAATTGAACTATTAAATAACCCACCAAATCCAACTGTAATATGATTCTCTTTTGGAAATATCCAACCGTAATTACCGACTATATCGCCAAGATACATCTTTGCATAATTATCAGAAACATCATTTCTTGGCATATCGATTTCAACACTAAAACCATTTTGTTTAAAATCCTTATCTACATACTTACGCAAAAAACTATTAGCCCCATCAGCACCTATAATATATTGAAATTTGATTTTTTGATTATTCGAAGTAATAATCTCATTATTTTCTAAATCAACATTAATAAGCTTTGTCCCATCAAATAACTTACCACCATTTGTTAAAAAATTATTGATCAATAAATTATCAAAATCAATTCTATCAGTAAAATAGAATGTGGAATCAGTCTCAATGCAAAGAGACAATTCATTCTTATAATACATTTTAAATTTATTAGTAAAATTATTATAATAATTAGTTAAATCTCGATGTAAATCCATAGCTTCAAGCAATTTCATTGTTTTTTCAGTTAGAACGCCTGCACATAATTTATTCCTGGGAAATATCTCTTTATCAATTATACAGCAATTAATATTTCTTTTTGCAAGTAAATTCCCCACAGTAGAACCTGATGGTCCACCACCAATAATTACAACATCATATTTTAATTCTTCCATAATATCTCTCCAGTTACCTTTATATGCTAATTAAATATTATAAAAATATATCATATTATTTTTCTTAATACAATTTTTATAAGCTTATCACATCAGGTTGAATTATTAGCACTTGTTCCCTACCTTCTTTTTTTGCTTCATACATTTTTTTATCGATTTCGTCAATTAAATCAAAAATATCTAAATGAGAATGGTTAAAATTAACTTCCATTATTGACCCGCTAAATGATAAATTGAATTTATTTTGACCCCAATTTTTTTGTCTTGCCTTATTTAGAATCCTATCCAGTGATTTATGTCCATTTTCCAAATTAGTACTATTAAATATTATTATAAATTCGTCTCCACCATACCTCGATATTATATCGGTATCGCGCAAATTAATTTTTAATAGATCAGCAAACCATATTAAAAATTTATCTCCAGTGTTATGCCCATATAAATCATTAATTTTCTTAAAATGATCTATATCAATTATCGCTATTAAAAAAAATTTGTTGCCTCTTTTGACTTCCCTCATAAGGTTAGATAAATATTCTTCAAGGTATCTTCTATTATAAAGATTAGTAAGTTGGTCCTTAAAGCTAAGTTGTCTGACATTATTGTATAGCGTATCCATAGTCATTAAGGCAAATGAAAAAGTTATCAAAATAAAAAAGAATAATAAACTAACAAGCGCATAACTTATTGGGAAACTTCCATTAATTATTGTACAAAAATCAAACTTAACTAAAAATCTATATGAGATTCTATACGTATTAAATGCTATAAAAAAATATAAGGAATATTTTATAACGTTATAAGATATTAATTTATATTGTATATATTTCTTTCTCATTAATATTGCACCATCAAAAAACAATAGTACTAAAATCAACGGGAATGATGCTCGCCTAAAGCCCACATCAGGATTAATATAAAATATATAATATGTTATAAAAAGATTTAAAATATTTAAAATTATATACTTATTCCTTTTAACTTTTTCCCCAAAAAATACAAAAATTGCGATTATTAAAAAAGTCATTCCCAGCAAATCAAAGATAGATACTAAAAAAGAAAAGCTATTCACTTTTGATATAGTACTAACATATACAAATACATTGCTTATAAGAATAAATATATTACCAAATATAGCATAACCTATACCCTTAATATCCCACTGATGGTTTTGCATAATTATTAAAATAATAATCATCATTAATAAAATCAACAAAGTAACTATTATTAATGTTTGGTTATCAGCCCTAATAAGATCCATAGTTATCCCTCGCTATTAGTACATTCTAACGAACAAATTAATTAAGATAAGACTTAGACAATTAAAATTCTATCGCGTCCTTCTCTTTTTGCAGAATACATTTTATTATCAACTTCATTTATAATATCATTAACATCTTTATATGCATCTTCCTTAGTAATCTTCATTATAGAAGCACTAAATGTTATTTTACAATTCTCTTGTTCCCATTTACTTAATCGTGTTTCATTTAATATTCTTTCAAAAATACTATAACCGTCTTCTATAGAAGTATTTTTAAGTACAGCAATAAATTCATCTCCACCATATCTTGCAATTATGTCAACTTCTCTTAAATTTGATTTTAATAAACTCGAAAACAAACGCAATATTTTATCACCTGTATTGTGACCATATAAATCATTTATAACTTTAAAATCATCTATATCTACAAAAACTAATAAAAAATAACGTTCTTCTCTCTTTAGCTCATTCATTAGATTTTCTAAATTAAGATAAAGATACCTTCTATTATGCAAACCAGTCAAGGAATCTATGATACTAAGTTTTTCAACATCATTAAATAATGTATCTATTGTCATAAAAGCGAAAGCAAACGTTATTAATATTGAAAAAAATATAAATAATATTATTGTTATGCTTAAAAATATATTAGAATCAAATATATTAATTGTGGTAGCCTCACTAAAAAAACTAATAAAAATTCTAAAAAAATAATATCCTGAAAACATATAAAGTATATATTTTATTACTTTATAAGAATATAAATTATTCTCACAATATTTATTTTTTAAAAAAAT
>CAZSSR010000103.1:0-5338 GCA_964609605.1 uncultured Bacillaceae bacterium
ATCTAATGTGTATTCGTAAGGTGTTAAACATCTTGAGCATTCAAGTATTAATTTTGTTTTAACCCTGCCACTTACTGAATAAAAATCAGCCAATTTTTCAGCTGTTCCTTCCACAGTTACTAAGGAAATATCAATAATTTGATTTATTTCCTTTGCTAAATGACTTAAATCTTCGGTATAATAAAATTCATACTGTTCCTTAGTTTTATCTATTTCCCAAGTTTTAATTATCATAACTTTCACCTCATAAACAACAAGAATAATTATATTATTTTTTAAAAATTTGTCAATTGTTAAATCAATTATTTTGTAATAATGGAGGAATAAATTTATGTCAACATTAGGCGTTATTGTTGAATATAATCCATTCCATAATGGACACAAATATCATATTCAACAATCAAAAAAATTAACTAATGCTAAAACTACCATTGCAATAATGTCAGGTTCATTCCTGCAAAGAGGTGAACCAGCTCTTATCGATAAATGGACAAGAACACAAATGGCTTTAGCACAAGGAATAGATTTGGTTGTAGAACTTCCAACTGTATATGCCACTCAATCTGCAGATTTGTTTGCATTTGGAGCGACTTCTTTACTTCATCATTTAAAAGTAGATGATTTAGTATTTGGAAGTGAAACCAATTCAATTGAAATTCTTAATAAGATCTCAGACCTAATATTAGATGAACCTCCTTTATTAAAAAAATATATTAAGGATAATCTAGATAAGGGTAATTCTTACCCTAAAGCATTATCTCTATCTCTAAATATGTACTATAAAGAAGAAAAATTCAATATATTTAAACCAAATGATATCTTAGGTATTCAATATTTATATAATTTAAAATTATTAAATAGTCCAATCAACACCCGTACAATAAAAAGAAATACGGCCGACTATCATGATAAAAAGATAACAACTAACAACATTGCAAGTGCTACCGCAATAAGAGATTACATCTTAACCTACAATAAACTGAATGATATTAAAGATGTTGTACCTAATAGCACATATTCTTTATTAAACACTGAATTCTCTCAAAATAGAATAAATTGTTGGGAAAATTATTTTAAAACACTTCAAATCATCATTAATAGTTATTCTAACACTGATTTGAAAAATATTCATGGAATGAATGAAGGCTTTGAAAATAGAATAAAACAAAATATAAATGATGCTAGTTCCTATAATGATTTTATTGATTTAATAAAAACTAAAAGATATACTACTCCCAAAATACAGCGCACATTATTAAGTCTATTGTTAAACCTTACAAAAACAACTTTTCAGTCACTTGATATAAATAAAGGCCCTCAATATATTAGAATATTAGGCTTTAATGATAATGGTAAAACATATCTTAATAAAATAAAGCATGATATTCAATTACCATTAGTCACCAAAATTCCAAGAGAAAAGCCTTTAATGTTAGATATAGATATAAGATCAAGTAAAATTTATGAGTTAGGATTCGATCAAGTGTCACCACTAGATGAATACAAGAGAACTCCGATATATTTAAAATGATTCGATAAAACAGATTCTATATGTTTTTTTCTGTTAATCTCCTTAAATATTCAATCGCCTCGCTCAGATTAGAAACTGGTACTATAATAAGCGGGTTACCTAAATCTTGATTAGCCTGTATTGACTCTTTTTCATTATTATCCCATTCGTTGTTATCCTTGGGAACAAAGAAAATTTCTGCTCCTTTCTCAGCTGCAGTCTTAACCTTTAACCTTGGACTTCCTATCTGTCCAACTTCACCATCAGAATTAATCGTTCCTGTACCAGCAATAAGATATCCTTTTGTAAGATCATCAATTAACATTTGATTTATTATTTCTAACGAAAACATTAACCCTGCTGACGGACCGCCAATATCATCCATTTTAAATTCAATGTTCTTTGTAGTGGTAACGGTTCTTTTTACGACAGGATAAATACCTAAGCCAACTTTATTATCTTCAACATCTTGATTTTCACTATTATAAAGTTTTACTAGAGGGATTTCTGCAGATTTTCCTTCATCATCTCTAATAAAATCAATTTTAACTACATCATTTTCTTCTTTATCATCAAAATAACTTAATATATCTTCCACGCTATATACGAATTCATCATCAACCTTAACAATTAAATCCCCAATTTTTAGTGCATCCTTACTTGGAGCGTTAGCTACTATTCCCATCACTAAAACTCCATTATTTTGTATATCTATGGGTAATTCCAAGTATGAAAAAGCAGCAATTATTGCATCCTCTTGAGACTCGTCCATAACCTGTAATTGTCTCTTAGTAAAATCCTCAGTAGATTCATCCTCATCTATAACTAATTCCTGTGGAATAACTTCCATAAAAGAATCGAACTTTGACGTGATAATAGAAATTATGCTCCCCGAATGCATTGAAACTGATGTTAACATAAATTCTCCTTGTTCCTCATACCCATCTTCAACCTCTACTAATGTGTCTAATTCAATTGCAGACCCTGGCATAACAATGTAATAAGATACTGGAATATAAAGAAATATATAAATTAATACAGCAATTATTAATACAATCCATTGAAATCGCTTATTTTTCAGGCTCGCAAAAATTTTATTACCTTTTGACATTGATTTCCTCCAAGTTACTTATTAAATTATTTAGTTAATTTATATTTATCTTTTAAAGCCTTAACAACTATCTTAGGTACTAAATCAGATACATCACCATTATGTTCTGCCACATCCTTAACAATACTTGAGCTTAAATATGAGTAATTATTATTAGTCATCATAAAAAAAGTTTCTATATTGCTATCTAACTTTCTATTAATTGAAGCCATTTGCAATTCATACTCGAAATCTGATACAGCCCGCAACCCTTTGACTATCGTGTTACCATCATGCCTCTGCATATAATCAACCAGTAGACCGTCAAAGCTATCAACTTCAACATTTTTCATATCCTTTGTTGCTTCTTTTATTAAATTTATTCTCTCTTCAACCGTAAATAAAGATTGCTTTGAAATATTTATTAAAACAGCTACCGTTATTTTATCAAATATCTTCGTGCCCCTTTGAATAATATCTAAATGGCCATAGGTAATTGGATCAAAGCTTCCTGGATAAACCGCATGTATCATTTATATATACACCCTTTCATAATTTTATGCTTGATAAATTGTTACACCTGTGTTTCCATAGTTAACATTCTTAATCAATGTTAACACTCCTATTTTACTAGGTAAAGACATTTTAACATCGTGTTCAACAACTATAATTCCTTGCTTACTAAGCAAATTATTTTCTGCTAAAAAATTAAGAACTAATTGATAATTATTTGTTTTATATGGAGGATCCAAAAAAATTAATTCAAATTGCATTCCTCTTTTAAATAAGATATTTAAAGCACGTAATGCATCATTTCGATATACCTCAGTTACTTCAAAAAAATTACATAAATCAATATTATTTTTAATAATTTCAACACATTTCCAATCCTTATCTACAAAAACAGCTTTACTCATGCCGCGGCTTAACGCTTCTATTCCTAAAGCGCCTGATCCAGCATAAAGATCTAAGACATTTCCACTTCCTAGATAAGGACTTATAATATTAAATATCGATTCTTTTATCTTATCAGTTGTAGGTCTAGTCATATCGCCAGAGACTGTTTTTAATCTTCTTCCCTTTGCACTACCAGATATAACTCTCAAATATTATCACCTCTTAAAGATTAAACTAACTTTTCATTAAGTCATCTTGTATTTCGCTTATTTCTTTTATCAGCAAACCATACTTTGAATCCTCCCAAAGTGTATTACTAGTAACCAATTTTATCGCATCTTTTCTCGCAACTTCTAATGTTCGATAATCATCAATAAAATCCGCAAGTTTAAAATTTGGTATTCCGCTTTGCTTTATACCTAATAGATCTCCTGAACCTCGTAACTCTAAATCTTTTTTAGCAATCTCAAATCCATCATCCGTTTTTAACATTACTTGCATTCTTTCTTTTCCTGCTTTAGAATTTGGATCTGCAACTAAAATACAATACGATTGTTCATTACCTCTTCCTACACGTCCTCTTAATTGGTGAAGCTGAGCTAACCCAAAACGATCAGCATCATATATCACCATTAAAGTGACATTAGTTATATTAACTCCAACCTCCACAACTGTTGTTGATACAAGAACTTGAATTTGATTATTCTTGAACTGTGATATTATCTCTTCCTTTTCTTTTGAAGGAAGTCTACCATGCATTAATCCAATATTATTTTCTGGCAGTTGATTAGTTATTAATTGATGTAAATCTATGGCATTTTGTACATCTATTTTCTCAGATTCCTCTATTAATGGACAAATAACATATACTTGTCTACCCTCTTCTAGCTGTTTTTTAATAAAATTTAGTACTCTTTCAAATGCCTGATGTTTTACCCAATAAGTATTTATTTTTTTTCTTCCTTCAGGGTACTCATTAATTGTTGATATTTCCATATCCCCATAAGCAGTTATTGCTAAGGTTCTCGGTATTGGTGTTGCTGTCATAAATAGAACATCCGGTATTTTTGCATCGCCTTTTTTTCTTAACTCAGCTCTTTGTTCTACTCCAAACCGATGTTGTTCATCGATTATTATTAACCCAAGGTTTTTATAGAATACATTTTCTTGGATTAAGGCATGTGTACCTACTATTATATCAATTAAACCCATTTGTAACTGACCTAATATACTTTTTTTATTACTAGAGCTAAGACTTCCCGTCAACAATACTATTTCTATCCCTAAAGGCGCTAATATATTTTTTAAAGACTCCACATGCTGCCCAGCTAAGATTTCTGTAGGAGCCATAAATGCGCCTTGAAATCCAGCTAAATAATTGACGTATAGTGAAATAATGGCAATTATTGTTTTTCCGGAACCCACATCCCCTTGCAATAATCTGTTCATCGATTGTTTATTATTCAGATCCGCTAAAATCTCTTTTAATACGATATTTTGATCATTAGTTAATTTATAGGGTAAAGTTTCTATTAAACTATTAATTTTAACTTTATTAATTTCCTTACTTGTTCCAATCCATTTGTCATGATTATCCCTTTTATTTACTTGCAAACGTAATTGGTATAATAACAATTCATCATAAACTAATCTTCTCCTAGCTTGTTTTTGATCATTGTAATCCTTAGGGAAATGGATAGCTCGCACAGCCTCTTTAAGAGAATACAGCTTATAGCGAGTTATTATCTCATACGGAAGATAATCTATTATGTCGTCATAATATTGTGATATCGCATTATTCATAATTTTCTGAAAATCACTTAGATAAAAATTTGAAGGCA
>CAZSSR010000104.1:0-5326 GCA_964609605.1 uncultured Bacillaceae bacterium
AACATATGAAAGTATAAGACCTTTATTTATAGAAATAATTTATGATTTGATATGGATAATGGGGCCTATTTTTCTTTTATCCCTATTGGGTGCTTTAATAGGAAATATACTTCAAGTTGGGCTTCATTTAACGACAGAACCTTTGAAATTTAATTTAGAAAAAATCAATCCTATCGCTGGTGCAAAAAGAATTTTTTCACTTAGAGCACTTGTTGAATTTCTTAAATCATTGTTCAAAATAACGATAATTGGATATTTAGTTTTTTCTATATTAATAAAAGAAAAAGAAACTTTATTAACTCTATTCCATTATGAATTATACGATATATTAGTTTTTATAGGTAAAATGGTTGTTGAGTTAGGAATAAAATCATCTATTTTGTTAATAATCTTAGCAATTTTTGATTATTTTTATCAAAAGTATGATCATGATAAAAAAATAAAAATGTCTAAGCAAGATATAAAGGATGAATACAAAAAATCTGAAGGCGATCCATTAATTAAAGCTAAAATTAAGCAAAAGCAAAGACAAATGGCTATGAGTAGAATGATGCAATCTATCCCTGATGCTGATGTTATAATTACTAATCCGACTCATTATGCAATTGCAATAGTTTACAAACCTGAAGATATGAGTGCCCCTATAGTAGTTGCAAAAGGAATAGATAATATTGCATTTAAAATTAAGGAGATAGCATCAAAATATGATATTACTACTGTTGAAAATAAATGGTTAGCGAAAAGTCTATATCATCAAGTTGAAATAGGGGATTCTGTACCTTCTGATTTATATCATGCCGTGGCAGAGGTATTAGCATATGTTTACAAAATAAAGGGATTAATTAAAAAGTGAAATGTATCCAGATTTAATAAGGGTGGTAAATTAGGTGAAGATCAATATCTTAAAGCAACTTACTATTCCAATATTTATTGTATTAATAGTACTTATGTTGGTATTACCACTACCACCATCATTGTTAAGTTTTTTATTAATTATTAATATCTCGCTAGCTTTAATGATTATATTGGTTTCTATGTTTATACAAGAACCATTACAATTTTCTATATTCCCTTCACTCTTATTAATAACAACGTTATTTAGATTAGCACTTAATGTATCAACAACAAGATCGATATTATCTAAAGGCTATGCAGGAGATGTTATAGATACTTTCGGAAATTTTGTTGTAGCGGGCAATGTAGTAGTTGGTTTTGTAGTGTTTATTATTTTAGTTATTATAAATTTTGTCGTTATTACAAAAGGTTCGGAGAGAGTAGCAGAGGTAGCTGCTCGTTTTACATTAGATGCTATGCCAGGAAAACAAATGAGTATAGATGCAGATTTAAATGCGGGAATGATTACTGATCAAGAGGCTAAGGATAGAAGAAAAAATGTAGAGCGACAAGCAGATTTTTATGGTGCAATGGATGGTGCTACAAAGTTTGTAAAAGGTGATGCTATCGCTGGGATTATAATTACATTGATAAATGTAATTGGTGGTTTAATTATTGGAATGATAAGTTTTAATTTATCAATAGGTGAATCTGCGGAAAAATTTACTACATTATCAATTGGAGATGGGCTCGTAAGTCAAATTCCAGCATTGTTAATTTCAACTGCAACTGCAATAATTGTAACACGCGCCGCTTCTGAAGGTAATTTAAGTGAGGATATTACTAGTCAATTATTTGCTTATCCTAAATTATTGTATATTGTTGCTGCTACAATTGCTTTTCTTGGAATCTTTACTCCAATTAAATATATCACAACTATTCCAGTAGCAATACTATTGGCAATATCAGCTTATATAATGCAAAGAAATTTGTTGCAAAAGGAAAACATATCTAAAAAAGTTGATGAGGAACATGAAGATGAAAAAATAAGAAGTCCAGAGAATGTGGTTCAATTATTACATGTTGATTCTATAGAATTTGAGTTTGGATATGGTTTAATTCCTATAGCAGATGTTAAGCGTGGTGGAGATTTACTTGATAGAGTTATTATGATAAGGAAACAGATTGCGTTAGAGTTAGGATTAATGGTTCCTGTTATACGGATAAGAGATAATATTCAGTTAACTCCTAGTCAATATATTATAAAAATAAAAGGAAATAAGGTAGCAGAAGGTGAGGTATTGCTAGATCACTACTTGGCAATGAGTTCAGGTGTTGAAGACGTTTCTATTAAGGGAATTGAAACTATAGAGCCTGCATTTGGTCTTTCAGCACTATGGGTTAATGAACAAAATAAGGAAAAAGCTGAGAGATCTGGCTACACAGTAGTTGATGCACCTTCAGTAATAGCGACACACTTAACCGAAGTAATTAAGAAACATGCTTATGAATTATTAGGTAGACAAGAGGTTAAAAACTTAGTTGATTATCTAAAAGAGACCCAACCAGCTCTAGTTGAAGAACTTGTTCCTAAGCAATTATCTTTAGGCGAAATTCAAAAGGTATTAGCTAATCTATTAAAAGAAAGAATATCTATCCGTAATTTAGTTACAATATTTGAAACATTAGCTGATCAAGCCGTCTTTACAAAAGATCCACTAGTCCTTACAGAGTATGTAAGAAGATCTATTTCTAGACAGATTACATTACAATATACTGAAGCTAATAAATCTATTAAAGTAATAACCATTGGACCATTGTTAGAGAAAAAAATTAGTGAAGGTGTTAAACATACGGAACAAGGAAGTTATTTGGCTATCGATCCGAACACAACGCAAATTGTTTATTCTAAGCTAAATGAACAAATTAATAGAATAATGCAGAGTGGTCAACAACCGATTATACTTACCTCTCCAATGATTAGGATATACTTTAGGCAGTTTATAGAAAAAATTATGCCTGATATTCCTGTTTTATCTTATAATGAATTAGAACCATATATAGAGGTACAAAGTCTGGGAGTGGTGAACTTATAATGAAGGTTAAAAAATATTTAGTTGATTCTATACCACAAGCTATGAGTGAAATTAAAAAAGATTTAGGTAATGATGCTATCATTATCCAAACGAAGAAGATTAAGGTGGGAGGTTTCCTAAAATTATTTAGCAAGCAAAAAATTGAGGTTATTGCTGCAGTCGATGAAAAAAGAGTTGTACCTAACAAACAGCAGATAAATAAACAATATTCAGATTCTGATTTTATTTCTAGCACAAAAGCAGATTCTTTTAATAATAACTATATTTCTAAAAACAATTCTAACCCATATATAAATAATAGTTATAAAGATGGAAATTTTGTTAAAGAAGAAAAACAACCAAAATCTTTTGAAAATATAAGTAACTCTGAAAATGGCCTAAAAATTAATGAGGCATCAGAATCTATAAGAGTAGAAGTTAATGAATTAAAAGGTTTAATTTTAAAGATGGTTATGAACCAAAAGGATATAAATAATCAAAGCAATTATTCTTTTAAAATAAAAACAGTTTATGATAAATTAATTGAGCAAGGTGTTAAAGAAGAAATAGCAATTAATATAATTGAAAAAGTTATAGACATTGCTGGTGATAATTTAGAAGATACAGATATAAATAAAGCTGTTAAAAGTTATATTTTGAATATTTTTAAAGAAAAAAATAAAAACAGTTATGAGATTGAAAACGATACCCGAGTTGTACATTTCGTTGGCCCAACAGGAGTCGGAAAAACCACAACAATCGCAAAATTAGCTGCTGACAAAGTATTAAATTATAATAAAAAAATAGCTTTTATAACTGCTGATACTTATAGAATTGGTGCTGTAGACCAATTAAGAATATATGCGGATATTTTTAATTCTCCGGTAGAAGTTGTATTTTCTCCTCAAGATACGCAAAAGGCTATTGATAAGTTGAAAAGTTACGAACTTATTTTTATGGATACTGCGGGCAGGAACTATAAAGATGACATGAATATCTCTGAATTAAAAAACTTTTTATCTAAAAGTAATAAGAGTGAGACTTATCTCGTTCTTAGTCTTACACATAAATATGAAGATTTAGTAGCGATATTAGATCAGTTTGAAAGAGTTAAAATTGATAAGCTTTTATTCACAAAAATTGATGAAACATCGACGTATGGTAGTATTATCAATATTATATTTTCTTATACTTATTCTTTTTCATATATTACTTTTGGACAAAATGTTCCTGCAGATATTGAAAAATTCAATATTGAGAAGATTCTAGATGCTTTATTGCAAGGAGAAAAGATATAATGTTATCAGATCAAGCTACAGATTTACGAAAAAAAATATTGAATGATGAAAATACAGAGGCTCCTACTAATATTATTACTATTACAAGTGGTAAGGGTGGAGTTGGGAAATCTAATATTACTTTAAATTTTGCTTTAGCTTTACAAGATAAAGGTTACAAAGTTGTTGTGCTAGATGCTGATATTGGGTTATCAAATATTGATATATTAATGGGAATAGCTCCAAAATATACTTTGTTAGATTTATTGAATAAAAAAATGGGAATATTTGAAGTTATGGTAGAAGCAACAAATGGATTAAAATTTATATCAGGTGGGTCTGATTTACAAAATTTATTTGATTTAACTAGAAATAGTTTTCCATATTTGATTGACCAGTTATATTTATTAAATGGAAAAATTGATTTTTTATTAATTGATACAGGGGCTGGTGTTAATAAAGAATCTTTAAAATTATTACTAGCCTCTGATGAAGTGTTTGTAATTACTACTACTGAGCCAACATCAATCGCAGATTCTTATGCGATGATTAAATTATTAAAAAGTAAGAATAAAGAGATTAGGATAAATTTAATAATTAATCAAATAGCTAGCGAAAAAGAGGGTGATAATACTGCAAATAGATTAAAATTGGTTATAGAGAGGTTTTTAAATTCAGAGATTAATGTACTCGGGTATATATTTAAAGATGATATTGTCTCAAAATCAGTAAAAGATCAAAGCCCATTTTATATAAATTATCCTAATAGTAAAGCATCAAAAAATATTAAATTACTAGTTGAAAAGTATATCAATAATCCAGATATATATAACAAGAGTATTGGAATAAAATTTTTTTTAGAAAAGATTACGAAAAACATATTTTAATTGGGGTGAAAATATGGCAAAGATTCGTGTGCTAGTTGTTGATGATTCTTACTTTATGAGAAAGTTAATTTCTAATATTTTAACTGACAGCGGTGTTATAGAAGTAATCGATACAGCGACAGATGGGTTAGAAGCCATTACAAAAGTTTTAGAATTATCTCCAGATGTTATTACCTTGGATGTGGAGATGCCAAAAAAGAATGGTCTTGAAGTACTTAGAGAAATTATGCAGAAAAAGCCAACACCTACGATT
>CAZSSR010000105.1:0-5287 GCA_964609605.1 uncultured Bacillaceae bacterium
AAGTTAGGCGAAAGTTTAAATATTGATACTCCACATAGGATTGAAGCTTTTGACAACTCTAATATTCAGGGAACGGATCCAGTATCGGCAATGGTTGTTTTTATAGACGGTCAACCAGATAGATCTAATTATCGCAAATATAAAGTTAGATCTGTAGAGGGACCAAATGATTACGATACTATGCGAGAAGTAGTTAGAAGAAGATATAGTAGAATATTAAATGAAGGGCTTAATTTACCTGATTTAATAATTGTAGATGGTGGTGTAGGTCAAATAAATGTTGTAATTGATGTCTTAAAAAATGAATTAGATTTATATATACCTGTTGCAGGATTAAAAAAGGACGAAAAACATAAGACATCTCAATTAATAATAGGTGATCCATTAGAATTGATAAATATGAATAAGAATAGTCAAGAATTTTATTTATTGCAACGCATACAAGATGAAGTTCATCGTTTTGCAATTTCTTTTCATCGTCAGGTACGAAGCAAAAATTTACTATATTCTCAATTGGATGAAATCCATGGTATTGGGGCTAAAAGAAAAACTGAATTATTAAAGCACTTTGGAACTATTAATAATATAAAAAATGCGAGTATTAAGGATTTTAAAGAAATCGGGATAGGAAGTAAGTTAGCTGAAGAAATAATTAAATCACTTAACAAAGGTAAATAAATTATTAATAAAAATTTCCATATCACTTGGGTATTCAGCATTAAATTTTAATAATTCCCCAGTTAGAGGGTGGATAAATTCTATATTTTTTGCGTGTAGTGCTTGACGTTTTATAGATGTATCTAAACCACCACCATATAAGTCATCTCCAACCAAGGGGTGCCCTAACCAGCTTAAATGAACTCTAATCTGATGGGTTCTACCAGTAACTAACTTTAATTCTATTAAGGAATAATTATTATTTGTTTTTAAGACTTCAAAGTATGTTAAAGCAGATTTAGCTTCAACATTATTAAAATCAATAATTCTTTTTATACCATGATTAGGATCTTTAAGAATAGGAGCATCAATAAATCCACTCTTTTCCATAAGGCTACCATGAACTATTGCATGATATTTTCTTTGTAATTGCTTATTATTTAATTGTAGTGCGAGCTTATGATGTGCGTGTTGATTTTTTGCAACAATAAACAATCCCGATGTATCTTTATCTAAACGATTAACGGGTCGAAAACGATATTTCTCACCTTTTGCTTGCCAGTAATACATCAATCCATTAGCAATGGTCCCTAAATAATGATTCCTTGTAGGGTGTATTACAATGTTAGCAGGTTTATTTATAACCATAATATCTGCATCCTCATAAAAAATATCAAGAGGTATGCATTGAGGCATAATATCCTCAGACATTTCCTTTGGAACATAAATTTCAAGAATATTTCCTTTTTCAACACGCATTGTAACATAGTAAGAAATTCCGTTTAGCTGGATATCTCCATCATTTTTAATTCTTGCAAGTGATTTTCTTGAAAAGCTAAGGTGATCTAATAATATTTCCTTGATCAATAGATTATCCCATTCAGCTAATATCTCTATTTTTAGAAGTAATAATAATTGTTGTTTCAATATTTATGCCTCTCTTTTATTTCAATCTAAATTCCATTGTTAGAGGATTATGATCACTGTATTCAAAATTTAAATCATGCCCATAGGAATTAATTATTTCTACATTTGGTGAAACTAGGAATCCGTCAATAATAGTAGTATATGTTTCGCCTTCCACATAACTTGTGCCATTAGCTCTGACGGTAGGGATGCTTTCGTCAACAGCCCAATTCCATCCTTCAGGTACAAAATCAGCAGGCAATTCTTGGACCCAATTATCTGCATCATCTTCGTTTTTGACTAGAAAATGGTTCCAATCGCCTCCAATGATTACATAATTACCTTTTTCATATTCTTTAATCATATATTCTTTAACAAAAGCAACCTGTTGTGCTCTAACTGTTCCATTGTCAAAGGCAGATAAATGAAGATTATTTATCTTTAACTGTTTTCCGTTATCTAACTCTATTACATATTCAACCATGCATCTATCTAATAAAAATAATCGATCCGGCCAAACATCTTCACCAGGAAATTGATATCTAGTGCTGGAGTCTAGTTGATATTTTGAAAAAGTATTTATGCCACCTTCAACATATCCCATTGGATTAAAAACAGGTACAGGTACCCAAGGAACTTTATAATTAAGTGCAAAAGCTGAAGCATATTCTGGCAATGCTTTTTCTAAGCTTTCCAATTCATTAACATTATAGCTTCGCGATGCTTTAACATCGATTTCTTGAATAAGATAAAAGTCAGAGCCTTGATGTTGCAAAAATCTAATAATATTTTCTAAATTGACAATTGTTTGTTCTTCACTACTAGATCTTGAAGATGTTCCACCGTCTTTAAAGAAATCTTGCCCTTCATCTAATCCACAATAGCCAATATTAAAAGTAGTTGCAGTATATGTCTCATTAAGACTAATTGACTGTGTTTGATTATTGTTTATATTAAGAGCTATTTCATCGTCTGGTTTATAATCAGTTACTATAATATATAAAAGGAATACAACAATAATTATTATTAATATAAAAACAATCCCAAAAATAATCTTCAATATATTAATTAACATAATTCTCTCTCCTTTGTTAATTAGAATAATAAATATACTCTTTTGAATATTATATAACAATAATAATATATATTCTTTTTGATAGGTAGAAAAATCTTTTTATTAGAGAAAATATTTATTATCTTTATTTTTAATTTCTACCCTTCTAATTTTACCACTTATTGTTTTAGGAAGTTCAGAAACGAATTCAATAATTCTAGGATACTTGTAGGGGGCTGTGACTTTTTTAACATGATCTTGTAATTTAATTTTTAAATCTTCATTTGCTGCATATCCCTTAGATAGTACTACTGTTGCTTTAACTATTTGACCTCTTACTGGGTCAGGTACAGCAGTAATAGCACATTCTAATACTGCAGGATGCTCGATTAAAGCACTTTCTACCTCGAAGGGTCCTATTCGATAACCCGAGCTCTTAATTACATCATCAGCTCTACCGACAAACCATAGATAACCATCTTCGTCTCTCCAAGCCATATCACCTGTGTGGTAGATATTATTATGCCATACCGTATCAGTTAGGCGCTGATTTTGATAATACCCTGTAAACATACCAAATGGTTTTATTAGATCAGTTCGAATTATGATTTCTCCTTCTTCTCCAACATCACAAGAAACACCATATTCATTTAAAAGGTCTATATTGTATCCAGGGGAAGGTTTGCCCATTGACCCTGGTTTTGGTTCAATCCAAGGAAATGTCCCAATAATTACTGTTGCTTCGGTTTGTCCATAGCCTTCCATTAGTTTTAAACCAGTAGCATTTAAAAATTGATTGAATACTTCAGGGTTAAGTGGTTCACCAGCTATTGAACAATGAGTAATATTACTTAAATCATATTTAGTTAAATCTTCTTTTATAAAAAAACGATATATAGTTGGTGGCGCACAAAAAGTAGTTACCTTATACTCTACAATTTTTTCAAGCAATTCTCTTGGAACGAATTTATCATAATCATAAACAAATACTGCACTTCCACATAACCATTGCCCATAAATTTTCCCCCATGCTGCTTTTGCCCAGCCAGTATCTGCAACAGTGAGGTGTAATCCATCTTCTTGAACACATTGCCAGTATTTTGCGGTAACAATGTGACCTAAAGGATAAGCAAAATTATGCTGAACCATTTTTGGCATACCAGTAGTTCCAGATGTAAAATATATTAAGGATATATCATCATTAGTTGTTATCTGCTCTTCATCAACAGGCCTTAAAAAGACATCTGATATTTCTATTATTTTATTATTAAAATTAACCCAATTTTCACGGTTCCCGCCAACAAGCACTCTACAAAAATCAGGAGAATCTTCAATTGCTTCCTCAATACTATTAACAATATTTTCTTCATTTACAGTGACTATCATTTTAACATTTGCAGCATTATTTCGATAAACAATATCTTTACTTGTTAAAAGGTGAGTTGCTGGAATACAGACAGCTCCAATTTTATGGAGTGCTAAAATACAAAACCAATACTCATAACGTCTTTTTAGAATTAACATGACTGCGTCACCTTTTTTAACACCCAAACTCGTAAAAAGGTTACTAACTTTATCACTATATTGTTTTAGTTGTTTAAACGTGACAATAACCTCATCACCCTTATTATTGCACCATACTAGTGCTATTTTATTAGGGTTAGTTTTAGCTATTTCATCTACAACGTCATATGCAAAATTGAAATTATCAGGCAAGTTAATTTTAAAATTATTATAAAAATCTTCATATGAATCAAAATCTATATCATTTGTATAATTGTGAAACATAATATTACCTCGCTTTATTCTTAGTTAGTGTTTACAGAATTATTGCTATAAATACTGCTCTTTGATTATTTAATGCTTTCATTCCATGATTTAATTCTGAGTTAAAGAAAATAGAATCACCTTTAGTAAGAATTAATTCATTATCGTTTATAATTATTTTTATGCTACCTTCAATAACATAATTAAATTCTTGACCTGGGTGTGAATTAAAATCAATAGGTTTATTAAATGTGTCAGGTTCAATTGTTACTAGAAAGGGCTCAAACTTTTTTTGAGCAAAATTATAAGCTAAATTTTGATAATTATAATTTTTTCTTCTTTCTACGATAACCCCTTTGTCTTTTCTTACTAAAGAGTAATCACGTAATTTTGGGTCTTCACCCGTTAGTATTGCAGTTAATTCAACATTTAATTTATTAGAAATAGAATAGAGAAAACTCACTGGTATGTCAGTATTTCCACTTTCGTATTCTTTGTATGTATCGACAGAAATATTGAATTCATCTGCTAAGCTTTCGATAGTTAAACCAGATATTTCCCTTAATTCTTTAAGTCTTATTGCAATTTCTTTAATTTGCTCAAACATGTAATCATCCTTTCATAATGTTTTTTTAGAGAGGAAAAATTTATTATTCACAAATAGTGAATAAGATTAATCTATCGTATAACATTAAAATAAATAATATCATATAATTCATAATTAAGATTATAATATTTAGTGAAATTTATTTTCTTTATAAAATTAGCGTTCTATGAACTCCCTTATTGTTCTCCACATTTATATTGTGCTTTTTACAATGAATAGATCGTTATTCATTTTATATTTGAAAAATATATTAAAAGGAGTAAATAAATAATATTCAAATTGAAGCAAGCGGGCTT
>CAZSSR010000106.1:0-5263 GCA_964609605.1 uncultured Bacillaceae bacterium
TTCCCTCATTCAATCATTAAAATAAAGATGAGTAAAAGAGATTATTATGAAATATTAGGATTAGGTAAGGGAGCTTCACAGGAAGAAATAAAAAAAGCATATCGTAGTCTTGCTCGTCAATATCATCCCGATGTCAATAAAGAATCAGATGCTGAAGCTAAGTTTATAGAGATAAAAGAGGCTTATGATGTTTTAGGGGATCAAGCTAAGAAAGCTAGGTATGATCAATTTGGACATCAAGATCCGCAATCCGGCTTTGGTGGCGGCGGTTTTAACGGTCAAGATTTTGGCGATTTTGGTGATATATTTGATATGTTTTTTGGAGGTGGGGGTAGAAAAAGTAGAAATCCAAATGCACCTAGGAAGGGTGCTGACCTTCAATATAATATGACAATTGAATTTAATGAGGCTGTATTTGGTAAAGACACAGAGATAACTATCCCAAGGGAAGAGGAATGTAGTGCTTGTCGCGGTACCGGTGCAAAGAGTGGCACAAAGGCTGAGACATGCTCAACTTGTAGAGGAACTGGTCAAGAAGAGGTAATACAAAACACACGTTTTGGAAGAATTGTAAATCGCAAAGTTTGTTCTACTTGCCAGGGTACGGGTAAAATAATTAAGGAAAAATGTACAGAATGTGATGGTGTTGGAAGAGTAAGAAATCGTAAAAAGTTAAATATTAAAATACCCGCTGGTGTTGATAATGGTTCACAAATAAAAATCACTGGAGAGGGAGAAGCTGGTACTAATGGTGGTCCATCTGGTGATCTGTATATTGTTCTTCGTGTTAAGGAACATAAATTATTTGAAAGAGAAGATACTGATATATATTATGACATGCCAATTACGTTTGTTCAGGCAAGTCTAGGTGATGAAGTTGAAGTTCCTACCTTAGATGGTAAAGTTAAATTAAAGATTCCTGAAGGGACACAATCAGGTACTAGTTTTAGGTTAAAGGGTAGGGGTGTTCCCCATTTAAGACGTAGTGGCAGAGGGGATCAATTTGTAAAAACTACAATTGTTACTCCAAAGAAACTTAATGAAGAAGAGAAGGAATTGTTGCGACAATTTGCAGATTTACGCGGAGAAGAATTACATCAAGAGGATAAATCGTTTTTTGATAAAGTTAAAGAAAACATTAAAAGATAAATGAGGGTTAAATTGTGAAGTGGTCAGAAATATCAATTTCTACAACTCAAGAAGCTATTGATGCAGTTTCCAATATTCTATACGACGCAGGAGCTGGTGGCGTAATCATTGAGGATTCTGAAATATTAACGAGTGATTTTAATAGCGAATTTGGTGAGATATACGAGCTTTCTCCTGAAGATTATCCTAATGATGGCGTTATAATTAAAGCATACTTTCCGTTCAATAGCTATTTGATTGAGACGGTTAAACAAATTAAAATTGCGATTAGCGGTTTATTTAACTATGATTTGGATATTGGGAGTGGTGAGGTTTCCTTCGCAGAGATAGAAGATGAAGATTGGGCAACTAGTTGGAAAAAATATTATAAACCGATTAAAGTTTCGAATAGATTTACCATTGCACCTACATGGGAAAAAGTTGAGATTGATGGGAACGGTTTGTTAATAGAATTAGACCCTGGAATGGCTTTTGGTACAGGAACTCATCCTACAACAATTATGAGTATACAAGCATTGGAAAATGTGATTATAGGGAATGAAAAGGTTATAGATGTTGGATGTGGTACAGGAGTATTAAGTATAGCAGCTGCAAAATTAGGCGCGAGTAGTGTTTTAGCATTAGATTTAGATGAGATAGCTGTAAAAAGTGCTATATTAAATGCAAAGCTTAATAAAGCAGATAAAAAAATAGTAGTTAAACAAAATAATTTATTAAATGATATTGATATCAGTGCAGATGTTATAGTTGCTAATATTTTAGCTGAAGTAATTGTGAAATTCACAGAGGACGTATATAATTTACTTAAGGTCAATGGTTTTTTTATTGCCTCGGGAATTATTAATACAAAGGCAAATTTAGTCAAAGAATCAATAGAAAAAGCTGGGTTAATTATTATAGATAAAATTCAAGATCAAGATTGGGTAACTTATGTATCCAAAAAATCTTAAGATAGTAGTGATATATTATGCAAAGGTATTTTGTAAATCCTAATAACTTTTTAGATGATAAGGTTATAATCGTTGGGGACGATGTACATCATATTTTAAAGGTTTTAAGATATAAAGCTGGAGATAAGGTTATTTGTTCTGATAATCAAGGGAAATCTGTTATCGCAATAATTGAAAGTATTAATCATGAGCAGATTGAATGTAATGTAGTATCTAGCACAGAAGAAGATAATGAACCATTGTTAGATATAACACTTGCTCAAGCATTACCAAAATCGGACAAAATGGATTTTATTATTCAAAAGGGTACGGAAATTGGTATTACTTCCTTTCTTCCATTTATTTCAGAAAGAACAATTGTACAATTAAATGATAAAAAGGAACAGAAACGTATGGAAAGATGGGGTAAAATAGCTAAAGAGGCTGCAGAACAATCACATCGCAGTAAAATCCCGAAAATTTTACCTATTATTAATTTTAAGGAATTACTAAAAAATATAGATAGTACTTTTACTTTAATAGCTTTTGAAAAAGAGAAAACAATAACATTATTTGAAGCTCTTGAAAGTAATAGAGATATTAAAAAAGTGTTATTGGTAATAGGTCCTGAGGGAGGATTTACTGAAAGAGAGATTGAGCAAGCAACTTTGCATGGAGCAAATTCAATTTCTTTAGGAAAAAGAATTTTAAGAACTGAAACTGCTGGACTAGTGGGTACAGCAAATATTTTATATCACTTTGAGGAATATTTAAGGTGATATTTTATTTAGAAGGGATGAACGATAATGTCAGCAGTTGCATTTCATACGTTAGGATGTAAGGTTAATCATTATGAAACAGAAGGTGTCTGGGAGTTATTTAAAAATCGTGGTTATAAACGTGTGGATTTTAATCAATTAGCTGATGTTTATATTATTAATACTTGTACAGTTACAAACAGCGGAGATAAAAAAAGCCGTCAAATAATTCGTAGGGCAATTAAGTTAAATCCGATGGCAGTAATTGTGGTTATGGGTTGTTATTCTCAGATATCAACAACTGACATTCTTAATATTCCTGGTGTGGATATTATTATTGGAACTGAGGGCAAAAATAAAATATACGATTATGTTGAGGAGTTTCTTTATAGTAAGGAAAAAATTAATAATGTAACAGATATTATGAAGGTAAAAGATTTTGAAGAACTAGATGTTTTTAATTTTTCGGACAGAACTAGAGCAACAATAAAGATTCAAGAAGGATGTAATAACTTCTGTACATATTGCATAATTCCATGGGCTAGAGGTTTATCAAGAAGTAGAAATCCAATTAACATATTAAATCAAGCTAAACAGTTGGTGATGAATGGATATAACGAGATAGTTCTAACTGGCATTCATACCGGAGCTTATGGTGAAGATTTAGAAAATTATAGTTTGGCAAAATTATTATTGGATTTAGAATCGATAGAGGGTTTAAAGAGAATTAGAATTAGTTCTATTGAGGCAACTCAAATAAATGAGGATTTTTTAGAGGTGCTGCGGAAATCAAAAAAAATAACTAAACATCTTCATATACCTTTGCAAGCTGGAGATGATGAAATTCTAATTAAAATGAAAAGGAATTATACGACTGGTCAATTTAAAGAAAAAATTCTTAAAGTTAGGGGAATATTACCAGATATTGCAATTACTACTGATGTAATAGCCGGGTTTCCAGGTGAAACGAAAGATAATTATTATAATGGATATAATTTTATTAACGAAATTAACTTTTCAGAGCTTCACGTTTTTTCTTATTCGAAGCGTTCAGGAACACCTGCAGCGAGTATGAAAGAACAGGTTAGCGAAGAAGAAAAACATAGACGAGTCAAGGAATTAATCGAATTATCAGACAAGCTATCTGTTAATTACCGAGAACAATTTTTAGGAAAATATTTAGATGTTATTCCAGAACAAACAAATAAAAACAATATACCAAAAGGTTTTTTGACAGGACATTCAGATAATTATATTCCTGTTATTTTTAAAGGAGATAAAGCTTTAATTGGTGAACTATGTACAATTAGAATAGATGATATTGGATCTAATATTTGTAAAGGAACCTATCGTATTTAAGGAGGCGTAAATATTGAAAGAAACGTCAGCAGGTGGAATTGTTTACTGTCAGCATAAAGATAAAATAGAAATTTTAATGATCAAAGATAGATGTAATAAATGGACTTTTCCTAAAGGAAAAAGAGAAGAAGGGGAAACCTTTCAAGAGACAGCTTTACGAGAAATATTTGAAGAAACGGGTATTGACGGCGAGGTAGTGAAACCTTTAAGTAAGGTATATTATGAGTATTATCTGCAGAACAATGATAAGGTAGAAAAAGAGGTTTATTTTTATTTAGTTCATACTAGTTCTAAGAAAATAAAAGTACAAACTGATGAAATTAATTCAGCTAAATGGTTAGAAATTGACGAAGCAATCGAAAAACAAAAAAAATATGGATATGATAATAATATACAAATTTTTAAAAAGGCAATAAAAGAATTGAAATCTAAAATACTTTAGGAGGTTGATAAATATGGCCACTCAAGATTTAGCAAAAATGATTGATCATACATTGCTTAAACCTGATGCAACTCAGGAGATGATTAATAAATTATGTGAAGAAGCTATGAGTTACAATTTTATGTCTGTTTGTATTAATCCTTATTGGGTATCTACAGCGGCAAAAAATCTTATAGGAACAAGTGTGAAGGTTTGTACAGTAATCGGGTTTCCTTTAGGTGCATCAACAAAGGAAGTAAAATCTTTTGAAGCAAAAAAAGCAATTGAAGATGGTGCAACCGAGCTCGATATGGTTATCAATATAGGTGCTTTAAAATCTGGACAATATGATATTGTTGAAGATGACATTAAAGCAGTAGTTGAGGTAGCAAAAGGAATAGCTTTAGTAAAAGTGATACTAGAAACTTGTTTGTTGACGGAAAATGAAAAGGTTATTGCTTGTCAAATAAGTAAAAAGAGTGGAGCGGATTTTGTAAAAACATCAACTGGATTTAGTAATGGTGGTGCTACATTTGAGGACATTAAATTGATGAGAAATACAGTAGGTCCAGATATGGGAGTTAAAGCATCTGGTGGTATCAGGGATTATGAAGGAGCAGTAAGAATGATTGAAGCTGGAGCTAATA
>CAZSSR010000107.1:0-5240 GCA_964609605.1 uncultured Bacillaceae bacterium
TATAAATTTATTAAAAATAATTAAAAAATATTTATTAGTTTCTCTAATCCTGTCTTAACCTATCTAATTCAATTAATAATTTATCATTTAAAACTTTTATATAAGTCCCCTTCATGCCTAGTGAACGAGATTCAATTACACCTGCACTTTCTAACTTCCTGAGAGCATTTACGATAACTGAACGAGTTATACCAACTCTATCTGCAATTTTACTAGCTACTAACAGTCCTTCTTTGCCATTTAATTGCTCAAAAATATGTTCAATAGCTTCAAGCTCACTATAAGAAAGTGAACTTATCGCGATTTGTACAACAGCATTATTCCTTGCTTCTTCTTCTATTACTTCTGATCTACCCCTGAGTATTTCCATACCAATAACTGTTGCACCATACTCCGCAAGAACTAAATCCTCATCATTATATTGTTCATTTAATCTTCCTAGTATTACAGTTCCCAATCTATCACCGCCACCTATTATTGGAACTAACGCTGTATAACTATTCCCAAATATTTCCTTCATTTCATTGGGAAAAGATGTTAAAGGATTTTCAATACCGATGTTTGAAATAGTTTCATCTTGTTTTAACAATAATGAATTATACTCTTCGGGAAACTTCCTATCTTTAATCATCTGCATTACTCGATCGTTATTAATAGGCTGAGCTATCGTAATCCCTAATAAGTTGCCATCGGGATTAACAACAAATATATTCGCATCTATTACATCACTTAATACCTCAGACATTTCGCCAAAATTCACTGCATGCCCTGCCGTTTTTTGTAATCTACGATTAATTCTTCTAGTTTTTGCTAATAAGTTCATAATATTGCAGTCCTCCCGAATTTACAAAATATATTGTGCCAAATCTTTATTTTTTACTAACTTAGAAAGTTTGTCATTAACATATTCAGGTGTAATTTTTATACTTTTTAAATTAATATCTGGGGCTTCAAAGGAAAGATCTTCTAATAATTTTTCAAGTAAAGTGTTTAAACGTCTAGCTCCAATATTTACAGTTTCTAGATTAACTTGGTAAGCTAATCTTGCTAACTCATAAATAGCTTGTTCTGTAAATTCAATATCAATACCTTCTGTTTTTAATAAAGAAATATATTGTTTAGACAAAGCATTTTTAGGTTCTGTTAAAATTCTAATAAAATCCTCAGCCTTTAAATCATCTAATTCAACTCTAATAGGAAACCTACCTTGTAATTCAGGAATTAAATCAGAAGGTTTTGACATATGAAACGCACCGGCGGCGATAAATAAAACATAATCCGTTTTGACAGCTCCATATTTAGTCATAACAGTAGATCCTTCAACAATTGGTAATATATCCCTCTGAACACCTTCTCTTGATACATCAGGGCCTCTATCTTTACTAACTATTTTATCAATTTCATCAATAAAAATAATTCCAGACTGTTCCGCTCTCTCAATAGATAGCCTTGTAATTTCATCTATATCCATTAGTTTTTGAGCCTCTTCTTGAATTAAATATATTCTTGCTTCCTTGATAGCTAATTTTCTTTTCTTAATTTTATTCGGCAAAAAGCTACCTAGAACATCTTGAAAATTCATTCCCATTTGTTCCATTCCTGATCCTGATAACAATTCCATCATTGATGGATTATTTTCTGCTACTTCTATTTCAATAATTTGATCTTCAAGTTCACCATTTAACAACTTAAATTTCATTGATCTTATTTTTTGTGTTATTTCTTCATCGATTTTATTATTCTCATTTTCAGGCTCTGTTTCTTTACCAAAAAGCATTTCTAAAGGATTATTACTTGTCTTATTTTTTTTGGAACTAGGTACCAGTATATCAACAATTCTATCATTTGCAGACATCTCAGCTTTATCCTTAACTTCCTCAATTTTTTCAGCCTTCACCATACGAATTGATAACTCAACTAAATCACGCACCATTGACTCTACATCACGACCAACATAACCAACCTCTGTAAATTTTGTTGCCTCAACCTTAACAAATGGTGCTCCTACAATTTTTGCTAATCTTCTTGCAATCTCAGTTTTACCAACACCAGTAGGACCAATCATTAATATGTTTTTAGGAACAATATCTTCTTTAATTGTTTCCTCTAAAAGGTTTCTACGGTAACGATTTCTTAATGCAACAGCTACAGAGCGCTTTGCGTCCTTTTGTCCAACAACATACTTATCAAGTTCCGCAACAATTTCTCGAGGTGTTAGAGAGTAGTTCTTATTCATTAGACTCTCCTCCTTCTAAAGTTTCTATCATTATATTATTGTTTGTAAAAACACAAATCTCCGAAGCTATTTTTAAGGAAGCCTCAGCAATTTCCCTTGCTGTTAAATTTGGTGAATATTTTTTTAATGCTCTACCTGCACTTAGTGCATAATTCCCTCCAGAACCTATTACTAATATACCATCGTCTGGCTCTATAACCTCACCACTTCCAGATATTAATAGTAAATTATTATCATTCATAACTATTAGCATAGCTTCCAATTGTCTTAAAGCCTTATCCATTCGCCATTCCTTCGCTAATTCAACTGCTGATCTAGAAAGATTACCATGAAACTCTTCTAATTTAGCTTCGAATTTTTCAAATAAGGTAAATGCATCAGCAACAGATCCAGCAAACCCAGCTATTACTTTATCATGATATAATCTTCTAACCTTTTTTGCTGTGTGTTTCATTATTACTGAATTATTAAGAGTTACTTGTCCATCTCCAGCCATTGCAGATTGCCCATTATGTATAATCGCAAATATTGTAGTCGCGTGAAAAGTTTGAGACATATATATATCCTCCTTTATATTTCTTATGCTCTAGGGTGATAATTATTATAAACTGATTGTAATTTTTCTTTTGTTACATGAGTGTATATTTGTGTTGTTGAGATATTAACGTGGCCTAAAAGCTCTTGAACAGCACGCAAATCTGCACCAGCGTTTAATAAATGTGTAGCAAACGTATGACGAAAAGTATGAGGACTTATCTTTTTTGTTAGTGCAATAGATTCAACATACTTATTAATCATTCGTCTAATACTTCTATCAGACAATCTTTCACCATATCTATTCAGGAATAAAGCATTATCTAGAGGATTCGGATTAAGTTTCATCCTAGAATTAATAATATAATTATTCAATGCCTCTATAGAATATTGTCCTAAACTAACATATCTTTCTTTTGCGCCCTTACCAAATACCAATGCAGTCTCAGTAAAAAAATCAATCGAATCTATATTTAAAGAAACTAATTCGCTAACTCGCATTCCGCTAGCATAAAGAGCTTCCATTATTGCTCTATCCCTTATACCTAATGGACTAAGTCTGTCTGGTGCGGTAAGCAGCTCATTTATCTCATTTATATATAGAAAGATTGGTAATTTTTTCTCAATTTTAGGTGTTGAAACCATTTGAAATGGATTAATTTCTGTATAATTTTCTCTAATAAGATACCTATAAAATGTTCTCATACTTGATAATTTTCTTGATATGGTCTTACGTGAATAATTTTTATTGCTTAATAATGCCAAGTATTTTCTAACATCTAGATATGCTATGTCCTCAACATTATCAATTTCTTCACTTTTAATAAAATGTTGAAAATCTTCTATATCTTTAAGATATGATCTTAAAGTATGGATAGACACATTTCTTTCTATTTGTAAATATCCCTTATATTCATTTATATATTTAGTAAACATTTCCTCCACAAACTCTCATATAAAATTAATTTATATTTTTATTACAAAAAAAGTCTAAAGATTTTAATGCTCTATCAGATAATAGCTGATTTTTTTCTTTTTTATCTCTTATCTTTTTTTCTAGTGCAAGTAATAAACCAAAATTAGCATTCATTGGTTGAAATTGTTTTAAATTTGCAGTTGTAATATAATGTCCCATACTTCCAAGCATTGTATCAATAGGGAAGACTAAAGGTTCATTCGAATTAGCAACTAATGAAGCATTAATCCCTGCAATTAACCCCGAAGCAGCAGATTCAACATACCCCTCAACTCCTGTTATTTGTCCTGCAAAAAACAATGAATCTTTATATTTATATTGGTAAGTTGCTTTAAGTAATTTTGGTGAATTAATAAATGTGTTTCTATGCATAACACCATACCTAACTACTTCCGCTTCTTCTAATCCCGGAATTAATCTAATAATCCTTTTTTGTTCTCCCCATTTTAGGTGTGTTTGAAAGCCGACTATATTATATAATGTACCCTCAAAGTTATCTTGCCTTAATTGCACTACTGCATAGGCTTCTTTACCATCTCTTGGATTTATCAAACCTACTGGTTTCATTGGACCAAATAATAAAGTTTGTATTCCTCTTTTACCTATAACCTCAACTGGCATACAGCCCTCAAAAAAAACTTCTTTTTCAAAATGTTTAATATCTGCAGTTTTGCCATTAATTAATTCATTATAAAAGCATTTAAATTCCTCTTCACTCATTGGACAATTAATATAAGCAGGATCTCCCTTATCATATCTTGAAGCAATAAATACTTTATCGAAATTGATACTTTCTTTTTCAATTATAGGAGCAGCTGCATCATAAAAATAGAAGTATTCCTCACCTAATAAGTTTTTTATCGACTTTGCAAAATTATCTGATGTGAGAGGACCTGAAGCTATAACAGTTAATCCTTCTGGTATTTCCTCAACTTCTATATTAATAATCTTGATTAAAGGATGTTTATTAATTGTATCTGTTATAAATTGAGAAAAAAGGGTTCTATCAACTGCTAATGCTCCACCAGCGGGAACAGAATGTTTATCAGCACTCTTGATTATTAAAGAATCGAGTTTTCTCATCTCTTCTTTTAATAATCCCACCGCATTCGTTAAACTATTTGAGCGTAATGAATTACTACAGACCAGTTCAGCAAATAAATCCGAACTATGCGCTGGGCTTTTTTTAATTTGCTTCATCTCGTATAAATTGACGTGTATGCCTCTTTTAGCTATTTGCCATGCTGCTTCACTTCCAGCTAAACCCGCACCTACTACATTAATAGATTGAATTAATGCCATATAATAATCCTTCCTATTACTAAATATAATTAGAGCCTATTCTATCTCTTCAATATAATCACATTCAGTACATTTTATCTGATCTTTCTTCTTGGTTCTCTTTTCTATTAATAAAGCATTACTTTTTGGGCTTGTTCTCGAAATTTGTTTATCAAATGTTTTGTTTTATGTCTCTGGTTTTTTATTTAATGG
>CAZSSR010000108.1:0-4858 GCA_964609605.1 uncultured Bacillaceae bacterium
ACTTTGTTTTATTAAATCATAAATTAGCGTAATCACGTTAGCTGTATTAAAATCATCATCCATTTCCTCTTCAAATTTCTTGTACATATTTTCAACATAAATTAATAATTCTTCTTCAAAATTATTATCTTCATCTCTCGACTTTAGTAAAAGATTCATATTTTTATAAGTAGTTTTTATCCTTGAAATACTTTTAACAGTACTTTCTAATAATTCTTCTGAAAAATTTATAGGAGTACGATAATGTACACTTAATAATAAAAATCTTAATACACACGCATCATATTGCTCTGTTAGATCTCTTACGGTAATAATATTATTAATCGATTTTGACATTTTTTCATTATTAATAGTTAAATGACCATTATGCATCCAATAGTTAGCAAGAGGTCTGTCGGATAAGCATTCTGATTGAGCTATTTCATTTTCATGATGAGGAAATATTAAATCAACTCCGCCACCATGAATATCTATAGTTTCACCCAAGTATTTTCTTGCAAGAGTGGAACATTCTATATGCCACCCAGGACGCCCTTTGCCCCAAGGACTTTCCCAATATATTTCGTTTTCTTTTGCCATCTTCCACAGAACAAAATCCATAGGGTTTTCTTTTTGAATATCTATATCAATCCGAGCTCCAGCTTTCAAATCGTTAATTGACTGATTAGATAGCTTTCCATATTCTTTAAAATCATTGGTTCTATAAAAAACATTACCCGCAATTTCATATGCCATGCCAATATCTACTAGTTCCTTTATAAAAGATATAATATCATTCATATTTTCTGTAACCTTAGGATATTTACACGCTAATTTAACCCCTAATTTATCTAAGTCTAGAAAGAATTCCTTTATATATTTTTCTGAAACTTCATAAGCTTGTATACCAATTTCATTAGCCTTATTAATTATTTTATCATCTACATCTGTTATGTTCTGTATATAATTAACATCAAATCCTTTATACTCAAGATATCGCCTAACTACATCAAATACAATTAACGGTCTTGCATTACCAATATGAATTAGATTATATACAGTAGGCCCACATACATACATACTGACTTTCCCTTGATTAATTGGAATAAATTCTTCTTTTTTATTTGTTAATGTATTGTAGATAATTAACATTTATAGACTCCTTTCATCCTTTAGATTGTTTAATTGATTTCTTAAGTCATTAATTTGTACCTCTAATGATTTGATTCTTATATCCATACATTCATCAATTATCTTTATTTTTTTACCATCTTTTATAACAATTTCCCCAGGTACTCCAACTACTGTCGAATTAGGAGGAATATCTTTTAAAACAACAGAACCCGCTCCTATTTTAGAATTATCACCTATTTTTATCGACCCTAATACTATTGCTCCGGCAGCTATTAAAACATTGTTTCCAACAGTAGGGTGCCTTTTATTTTTTTCTTTTCCTGTACCACCTAGTGTTACTCCTTGATATATCATTACATCATCACCTATTTCTGATGTCTCTCCAATTACTATACCCGTTCCATGATCAATAAAAAATCTTCTCCCTATCTTAGCAGCAGGATGTATTTCTATACCTGTAAAAAAACGTGTAATAGACGAGAAAATTTTTGCTAACATATATAGCTTTCTATTCCATAGCTTATGTGCAATTCTATAGTTCCATATCGCATGTATGCCTGAATATGTTAAAACAATCTCTAATATATTTCGTGTAGCTGGATCGTTTTTTCTTATTACTTCAATATCTTCTTTTATATTACTCCACATTTTATAATCTCCAATCAAAATTTTAATTTCTCTTTATAAATATAACAAAGCCGTCTCTATGCATATGCACAGAGACGGCTAAACCGTGGTCCCACCCTGTTTTGAATATTCGAAAATATTCTCTCTTAATTTATAACGGTAATATCCGTCAATACCTACTTATATTTCGATATCAAGGCTCAAAAGCGCATTCAGTTATTATTGTAGACCTCTTACAGCCTAGGAAGGTCTTCTCTGAAAAGTGATTTAATAACCTACTATCTTTTTCATAGCCTTTTATATTTTTATCTATATTTTGACTGCTTAAATTACTTTTGTCAATACATTATTCAATCTTATAAATATCTTATCTTTTCCTAATAAATATAAAGTATCTGGCAAATCACGTCCATGACTAACACCTGTGATTGCAATACGAATTGGCATAAACAATTTTTTACCCTTATATCCTGTAGTATCTTGAACTATTTTTAACGACTCTTTAATCGTTTCAGGTGTAAATTCAATTAGCTTCTCCAATTCTTGATTAAATGCTTTCAACACAATTTTTGTATACTCTTCTTTTAATATTTCAATTCCTACATCATCATATTCAATGCTTTCAATAAAAAACATCTTTGTTAAATCAACTATTTCTTGTCCGTAATTTAATTGCTCTTTATATAAATCAATAAGCTTTTCTACCCATTTTTGATCTTCTTTGTTTAAATTATTCTTAATATAACCTACTTCCTTCAAATAGGGAAGACATAATTCAATGATTTTTTCTAATTTCGCTTCTTTAATATAGTGATTATTCATCCAATATAATTTTTCAACATTAAAGACAGCTGGGCTCTTATTAACCCTTTCAAGTGAGAATTCATTTATTAATTCTTCTTTACTGAATATTTCTTTTTCGCCTTCGGGACTCCACCCAAATAATGCAATAAAGTTCATGACGGCCTCTGGTAAAAAACCTAACTCTTTATATTGATCGATAAATTGAATTATTGATTCGTCTCTTTTACTCATCTTCTGACGATCTGGATTCAAGATTAATGAAACATGAGCAAATTGTGGCACTTCCCAAGAAAATGCATTATATATCATTAATTGTCTTGGCGTATTAGTTAGATGTTCTTCTCCGCGAATAACATGACTTATCTTCATTAAATAATCATCAATAGTGACCGCAAAATTATAAGTAGGTAAGCCATTAGGCCTCATTATTATAAAATCTCCAATACCTGATGAGTCAAACTCTATATTCCCGCGAATAAGATCATTTACACATACATTTTTACTTTGAACCACATCAAATCTTATATTTGGTTTATATCCTTTTACAAAATATTCTTCTTTTTGTTCCTTTGTTAAGTGTTTGCACTTACCTGAATACATTGCTGTTTCACCTTTATTAATCTGCTGTTGCCGTTCTTTTTCTAATTGTTCACTTGTACAAAAGCAGTAATATGCCTTGCCTTCACTTAATAATTGTTCAACATATTTTCTATAAATATCTAATCTATCTGTACATCTATATGGTCCATAATTACCATCTGTATCTACCGATTCATCCCAATCTATCCCTAACCAACGGAGATCTTTTAATAATCGTTCTTCAGCATCATCAACATTTCTTACTTGATCTGTATCTTCAAATCTTATTATAAATTTTCCATTATTTTGCCTAGCAAATAAATAACTAAAAAGTGCTGATCTAGCACCACCTATATGTAAATGTCCTGTTGGACTTGGAGCAAATCTCACACGCACTTGATTTCCCATAACGTAATATCCCTTCTTCTTCATCTGACGTATTAATATATATCCTGTAATATTAAGTATAATACTATAGTATTTTAATCATTCTTTTTGTTTTTAAGTAAAACTATAGCTAATGCAGCTATTCCTTCCTCTCTACCCGTGAACCCCAATCTCTCAGTTGTTGTTGCTTTTATATTGATTTGATTTATTTCACACTCTAATACTGTTGATATTACTTCACTCATTCTTAATATATATTTGGCGATTTTTGGCTCCTCAGCTATTAAAGTAATATCAGCATTCCCTAAAGTGTATCCTTCAACTTTCGCTTTTTCCCAAACCTCTTTTAGAATATCCTTGCTATCAATTCCTTCAAACATTACATCAGTATCTGGAAACCATTTACCAATATCCCCTTTTGCAAGAGCGCCTAAAATTGCATCAGCTAACGCATGCAATAATACGTCAGCATCAGAATGCCCTAACAACCCTTTTTCATAAGGTATATCTATCCCACCAAGTATTAGCTTTTTATTATTTACAAATTGATGAACGTCAAATCCTTGACCAATTCTTATCATTTCAAATCACTCCAATTATTAATAATTGCTTTGGCTAGTATTACGTCTTCAGGAGTTGTGATTTTTATATTGCTATAATCCCCCATAATAACTTGTACTTCAATTCCTAATCTCTCAACCAAAGAAGAATCATCTGTACCCAAAAAATTATCCTTTTCGGCCTTTTCAAATGCATCAACTAAGATTGAACGACCAAAAGCTTGTGGAGTCTGTATCAACCACAAGCTTTCACGTTCAAGTGTACACATAATTTTATTAAATTTATCAATTCGTTTAATTGTATCTTTAGCGGGTACACCAAGTACAGCTGCATTACAGTCTTGTACCTTCCGATATAAATTGTTTAGCTTTTCAGATGTTATAAATGGTCTTGCGCCATCATGAATCATAACATAATCAGAACTAATATATGACAATCCATTCCTTATACTAATTTGTCTTTCTAATCCGCCAGGAACAACTGCATGTACATCCATATTATAATTTATTAATAATTGCTTAATAATATCTATCTCTTGAGGATTAGCAACAATTACTATATCATCTATCCACTTTTCCTCAATAAATTTTTCCAAACTATGAATAAGAACAGGCTTCTGATTTAATTCAATAAATATCTTATTAATATCTAAAAACATTCTCTTCCCTTGTCCTGCCGCAGCAATTATAACTCCACAACCCATAAGATATTATCTCCTATAATGCTTTCTCCAAAAATTTTGGTTTAGCAAATATCATTCTTCCAGCTGAAGTTTGTAACACACTTG
>CAZSSR010000108.1:4868-5215 GCA_964609605.1 uncultured Bacillaceae bacterium
CTAAAACATCAATATGTTGATTTATAGATTCTCTTCCACCTTCAACCACAATCATTGTACCATCATCCAAATATGCAATGCCCTGATTATATTCTTTGCCATCCTTTATTACTTGAACTTTCATTTCTTCTCCCGGTATCACAACTGGTTTAACAGCATTAGATAAATCATTAATATTTAATACGGGAACACCCTGGAGTTCGCAAACTTTATTTAAATTGTAGTCATTAGTAACAACCTTACCTTCTATTTTCTTTGCTAATTTAACAAGTTTACTATCAACTTCTTGAATTTCTTCAAAGTCTCCATCATAAATAATGACTTTTATATCAAGCTCTTTGCGAATT
>CAZSSR010000109.1:0-5211 GCA_964609605.1 uncultured Bacillaceae bacterium
AAATTAACTAAAGACATTAAGAACAATGAGCTTTCAGATATTGTTCAACATATTAATAGAATTACAACTGATTTGCAGACTAATATTTTAAACTTAAGAATGGTACAAGTTGAACAAGTATTTAATCGTTTTCCGAGAATGGTACGTGATTTGTCGAAGGAATTAAATAAAAAGATTAACTTAAATATAATTGGTGCTGAAACAGAACTAGATAGAACAGTTGTTGATGAAATTGGTGACCCATTAGTACATGTTATACGTAATGCTATTGATCATGGCTTAGAATCTCCAGAGGCAAGGTTAAAATGTAATAAGTCCGAAACTGGTAACATATCGCTAAAGGCCTATCAAAGTGGAAATAATATATTTATAGAAATTGGTGATGACGGAAAAGGAATAGATATTGAGAAAATATTAGAAAAAGCTATTAGTAAGGGAATTATTACTTCGGAAGAATCACTAAGTTTTACAAAAGAACAAGCATATAATATTTTATTTAAAGCTGGATTTAGTACTTCAATAGAAATAACAGATGTGTCAGGCCGTGGTGTTGGATTAGATGTAGTTAAAGGAAAGATTGAATCCTTAGGGGGTTCAATTATAATTGATTCTGAATTAGGAAAAGGGACGATTTTTACTATTCAATTACCATTAACCTTATCAATTATATCTACTATGCTTGTTAAGGTTCAAGACGAAAGGTATGCAGTTCCATTAAGTTCAATCATTGAAACCGCTGTATATAAAAAGAGTGACGTATTGTATGCACAAGGACAAGAAGTTATTGATTTTAGGGGTAAAATAGTACCCATCATACATTTAAATAGTATTTTTAATGTACCAGTGACAAATGAAGATGATAGTGACAATATTGCAATAGTTTTGGTTAAAAAGAAGAATAAAATTGCGGGTATTGTTGTAGAATCATTTATTGGGCAACATGAAATTGTATTAAAAACATTAGGAGAATACTTGAAACAAGTTTTTGCAATATCTGGTGCTACAATATTAGGTGATGGGCAAGTAGCATTAATAATAGATACTAATGCTTTAATTAAATAGGAGGTTGTACGAAATGCCTAGAGAAAAAGAACACATCGAAGAAGAAAAAAAAGTAATAATTTTTAAACTTAAAGATGAAGAATATGGTGTAGATGTTACACAAGTTAAATCTATTGAACGGATGGAGCATATTACTAGAGTACCAAATACTCCTCCATTTGTTAAAGGTGTAATAAATCTAAGAGGTATAGTAATTCCTATAATAGATTTGAGAAAAAGATTTGAATTTGATATAAAGGATTATAATGAACAAACAAGAATTATAATAGTAAATGTTGATGAGATGGAAGTTGGTTTGATAGTTGATGCTGCAAACGACGTAATTGATATACCATTAAGTTCAATTGAGCCTCCTCCAAAAGTAGTCGGCGGAGTAGAATCAGAATATTTGAGTGGAGTAGCAAAGGTATCTGATCGTTTAATAGTATTGTTAAATTTAAATAAAGTTCTTGATCCAAGTGAAGTAAAAGAATTAGAAAGATATGGAATGGAATAATGGTATTTAGCATTGATAAAATAAAAGATGAACAACTTGATATACTTAAAGAAATAGGTAATATTGGAGCTGGTCACGCAGCTACAGCATTATCAAAAATAGTTCAAATGAAAATAGATATGAAAGTACCAAGAGTTAAATTGATTGAATTATCTGAATTTGAAGAAATAATTGGCGGAGAAGATGAAGTTGTAGTTGGGATTTTTTTAAGACTTGAGGGAGATATGGAAGGTAATATCTTTTATATAATGCCAGTTTTGACTGCAAAAAATTTATTAAAAAGAATATTAAATACTGAGTTGGATTATAATGAAGATTTTTCAGAAATTGAAGTATCAGCCATCCATGAATTTGGAAATATTATAGCTAGTTCATATATTTCTTCATTAGCTGATTTTACAAAATTATCGTTATATGTATCAGTTCCTTCTATGACTATTGATTTAGCAAATTCTATTCTTAGTTTTGGTTTAGTACCAATATCTCAAGTTTGTGATTTTGCTATATTAATAGATACTACATTTCAAGAAGGGGAAGAATATATTGATGGTCAGTTTTTTCTAATTCCTGACCCAGAAGCTTATTCAGTTTTATTTTCTTCTTTAGGAGTACCATTAATATGAATGAAATTAATATTATTAAAGTAAATATTGCTGATTTAAATGTAGCTATTGCTCCTGATAAAATAAAAACTATAGGTCTAGGGTCCTGTGTTGGAATAGTGTTATATGATAACAATAAAAAGATAGCTGGATTAGCACATATCTTGCTTCCTACTTCTAATACTACAAACAAAGATGATTTTAATAGGGCTAAATATGCTAATACTGCAGTTTCAGCATTATTAGAAAAAATGGATAAATATAAGGTGAATAGAAGAAATATTGTAGCTAAGATAGCTGGTGGATCTCAAATGTTTAATTTTAAGACTACAAGTGAATTATTAAATATTGGTTGCAGGAATATTGAAGCAACAAAAAAATCCTTGTTAGAACATAATATTCCTTTAGTTGCTGAAGATACAGGTGGTAATATTGGTAGAACTATAGAATTTGACCCATGTTCTGGATTTTTATTAATAAAAACTGCTAAACAAGGTATTAAAAAGATATGATGTTAATTAAGTGGAAATGGTTTGCTATTTCTCTTGGCGGTTTTGCATTTTTGATAGTGTTTTCATTTAATCTTCGAGTTAATTTAATTTGGACTTCCTTTTTAAGAGGAATTACTGCTTTCATTATATTCTTCATATTGGGTGTACTAATACATATTATATTATATTTTAATTTAATAAATACTAAAGAAAAAGGAACGAATATAGATTTACAGTCTACTAATAAGGATGATTTAAATCTTGATGATGTTTATAACACATCAAGTGTTGATGATTTTAGACCATTAGAATTTAGTAAAATAGAATCAACTAATCTAAATAAATAATTATATTGATTTTTAAAGGGTAGGTGCCATTAAATGAAAACTCAGCATCATATGGACATAAATAATTTATGGCAATTATGGAAAGAAAACAATGATGAAAATGCATACCAAAGTTTAGTAGAAAATTATATTGGACTAGTAGACCAAGTTGTAAAAAAAGTAATTCCCAATATGTCTAATCAAGTTACCTTTGATGAATTAAAAAGCAATGGAATGATTGGTTTTCTTGATGCATTAAAAAAATTCGATTATAAAAGAGGGTTACAATTTGAAACTTATGCTACTTTGCGGATTAGAGGATCTATATTAGATGGGTTAAGAGAAAACGATTGGATTCCTCGTTCGATAAGGGAAAAATCTAAAATGTTAGAAAAGGCATACCAAAAATTAGAGCAAGTGAATTTAAGATCTGTAACTGATTTAGAGGTAATGGAATATCTGGGAATGGAAGAAAAAGAATTTTATCTTAGTTTACAAGAGACTTCATATATGAATTATTTATCTTTGGATGAATCAATAGATGATGAGAAAGAGATTACGCGTTCTTCATTATTATCAGATTATAGCGATGTTATTAGTGAGAAGATTAATCATGATTACGAAAAAGAAATTTTAGCAAATGCTATTAAGCGATTGCCTGATAAAGAAAAATTAGTAGTTTCGTTATATTATTATGAAGAACTAAATTTAACGGAGATTTCAGGAATTATGGATTTATCTACTTCAAGAATATCTCAATTACATACAAAAGCAATATATAGGTTGAGAGGTGCATTAGGCAGACAGAAAAAAAACTTTTTTTAGAAGGAAGGTGAGAATACTATGGAAATTGTTAGTTTTGAAGAACTATCAAATATTATTAATGTATCTATTTTAGATTCGGGTTTTAGAGCTGTGTTAAGTATTAGTGACAAAAAATTAGAAGAACCAATAGAAGGCGAATTACCTTATGATAAGTTAGTTGAATTTCTCAGTAGTAAAAATATTAATTATGGATTAAACGAAAGCAAACTTAAAGAAATTTGTAAACATCCAAATGAATATATTGATATAGAAGAGGAAATAGCAAGAGGATTAATGCCTACTAGCGGTAAAGATGGTTGGATTGATTGGAAGACTAAAATTATATCTAATGAATCTCCAAAAATGTTAGAAGACGGTAGAGCTGACTATCATAATTTAAATAAGATAATTAATATAAAAAAAGGAGATCTTTTAGCTTTAAAGATACCAAATACTGAAGGAATTCCAGGTAAAAATGTTAGTAATAAAGAAATTCTAGCTAAAAAAAGTAAAGAGGCCTTTTTTAAAGTAGGCAAAAATGTATTAATAAATCCTAATAAAGATAAATTATATGCAGGCATTGATGGTCAATTAGTATTTACTGATAAAGATAAAGTGAATATTTTTCCTGTATTTGAAGTAGTTGGGGATGTCGATTTTGGTATAGGTAATATCGATTTTGTTGGAACAGTAATTGTTAAGGGAAATGTGCCAATGGGATTTAAAATTAAAGCTGACGGTGAAATCAAGATATATGGTAATGTAGATGGTGCTGATCTGGTTGCGGTTGGGGATATTTTTGTACAACATGGTATAATAGGACATAACAAATCTTATATTGAGACAAAAGGAAAATTAACTTCAGCATTTATTTTAGATTCCGAAATAAATGTTGCTAATGATATTATAGTTTCTAAGAGCATAATGCATAGTAATATAAGTGCGGGAAATAGGGTAATATGTAAAAGTGATAAAGGGTTTATCGTTGGTGGTGAAATTCGAGCAACTAATTCAATTGTAGCGAACTTTATTGGTAATGAACATACAACTATAACAGTTATTGAAGTAGGTATAAATCCAGAGTTAAAAAACCAGATGATTGAAATCCGTAAAGAAAAAAAAGAACTATATATCTTATTTGATAAAATAGAGAAAGGGTTATTAATATTTGATAAGATGGAAGCAGCTGATGTTAATTTAAGTGTTGAAAGACTGACTATGAAAGAAGAATTAATAAAGCAAAAGTTAGTTATAAATAAAAAAATTGGTGAAGTTAACGAAATAGAACTACAAATCGATGGTAAAATAAAGGAAATTAAAAGTGCTTATGTTGATGTAAAAAACAGTATATATCCAGGTGTAAAAATAGTTATTGGAAAAGCGGTTAAATATATTAAAGAAGAAATTGAGAATGTTAAATTTGAACTTGA
>CAZSSR010000110.1:0-5202 GCA_964609605.1 uncultured Bacillaceae bacterium
TCATCACTTACAATACTAAGCTGTCTCAATATTAGCCAAGTCCTGTAAATTAAATTCTTCAATTGCCATATCCTTCAACTCAAATTTTTTAATCTTACCACTAGCAGTCATCGGAAAACTTTCTAAAAACCACACATATTTAGGTGCTTTATGTCTTGCCATTTTTTCAAGTGCATATTCTTTAACATCTTCTTGAGATAAGATAATATTTTCTTTAACAATAATACAAGCCATAATTTCTTCACCATAAACTTTGCTAGGTACCCCAATAACTTGAACATCCTTAATAGAATTGTTTGTTCTTAAACATTCTTCTATTTCTTTCGGATATATATTCTCGCCACCTCTAATTATCATATCCTTTATTCTTCCAGTTATCTTGTAATATCCGTTTTCATCCATAGAAGCTATATCTCCAGTATGCAACCATCCCTCTGTATCAATTGCCTGAGCAGTTGCCTCTGGCATTTTATAATAACCCTTCATCAAATTATAACCCTTTACGATAAATTCCCCATTTGTATTAGGTGGCAATTCTTCTCCTGTATCTTGATCAATAATTTTCGCTTCAATAAATGGTAGCGTTTTTCCTACTGTTGTCACTCTAACTTCAAGAGGATCATCAGTTGTAGTCATTGTACATCCTGGTGATGCCTCTGTTTGACCATACACGATGGTTACTTCACTCATTCCCATATCCTCTACCGTTTGTCGCATTGTTTTTATTGGACATGGCGAACCTGCCATAATACCAGTTCTTAAGGTTGAAAAATCGTATTTTTTAAAATCATCGTGCTCTAGCATTGCTATAAACATTGTTGGAACGCCATGCACAGCAGTACATTTCTCTCTCTGAATTGTTTCCATTGCTTTAATCGGATTAAAATGATTAAGCAATATCATTGCTGAACCATGTGTCACACACGCCATCGTACCAAGTACACAACCAAAACAATGAAAAAGCGGAACATGAATTAGTAACTTATCATTTTCACTTAATTTCATATTATCTCCAATGCTTTTACCATTGTTAAGAATATTATAGTGTGTTAGCATTACTCCTTTTGGAAACCCAGTTGTTCCAGATGTATATTGCATGTTTATCACATCGTCTTTGTCTAATTCAGCTTGTCTTTGTTCTAGCTCTTGATCGGTAATCATTTCTGCTAATTCATATATATCTTCCCAATTAAACATACCTTTAGGAGTGTCACTATCAAGATAAACAATATTCTTTAAAAAAGAAAATCCTTCAGAATTCAATTCTCCTGGTTTAGAATCAATTAATTCAGGACATAATTCATTAACTATAGATATATAATCACTATCCTTAAAACCTTTATTCATAATCAACGTACTTGAATCTGATTGTTTTAAAAGATATTCAAATTCAAAAATTTTATAATTTGTATTAATTGTAACTAGTACAGCTCCAATTTTCGCCGTTGCAAATTGTGTTAATACCCATTCAGGATAGTTAGTAGCCCAAATAGCAACATGATCTCCCTTTTTAATACCCATCGCCATAAAACCTTTTGCAACAGTTTTACAAAGCTGATTAAATTCACTATAATTTAATCTGAATTCCCTTTCATTACTAATAAGCGCTTCATTGTTTGGATATAAAATAGAAATCTCATCAAGAAATTCTCCAATAGTTTGATTTAATAGATTCATCCTATACACCTCAAAATTTCAAATTATGTAATGTTAAAACAATAAATTTATATTATTATTTAAAATATAAAGTGTCAATTAATTCAGAAAAATTAAATAATTATGACTCATTTTAAGTTATTATTAGTATATCACGAAAATTAAGATAATTTGAGAGGAACAAAGCTGATATGAGAATTGCATTAATAGGATATGGTAGAGTTGGAAAAGCCTTTTTAAAACTTATAGCTGATAAAAATACAGAACTATATAAGTTAGATAGTAATATCCAAATTAACTATGTTCTTAATTCAAAAGGTGGGATTTATAACCCTACTGGTATTGATTATAATGATGTTGTTAATTTTACAGATAAAGAAGGAGATATTATTTATTATACTAATGGCGGTAGCGCTGAACTAAATTTCCAAACTATTTTATCAAATAAGGATATAGATCTTATAATAGAATTAACACCTACAAACAAGGATACTGGCGAACCAGGTATGACACATATACGAAAAGCATTATCAAGTGGCATTAATATAATAACAGGCAACAAAGGACCTATTTTATTAGCCTATGATGAACTAAACAAGATTGCTATAAAAAATAACGTGCAACTAGCTATTGGTTGCACAACTGGTGGAGCACTACCTACAATAAATGCTGGACTATTTGATATGGCGGGTACTCAAATTCTATCGATCGAAGGAATTTTAAATGGTACAACCAACTTTATTTTAACTGAAATGGAAAAAAATAATTTGGCTTATAAGGAAGCGCTTTTAGTAGCACAAAATTTAGGAATAGCTGAAACTGATCCTTCTTTAGATGTTATGGGATGGGACACCGCTTCGAAACTTCTTATTCTTACAAATATTCTATTTAAACAGAAGAAATCTCTAGACGATATTTTTGTAAGTGGTATTACTAGTATTACACTAGAAGATATTAAACAGGCGAAAAGTGAAAATAAAAAATATAAGCTAGTCGGAAAAACTGCTTTTATTAATAACCAAATAGGAATGTCGGTGGGTTTAAAAGAACTTGACTCAAACCATTGTCTATACAATGTAGATGGCGTCAATAAGGCTGTAAAGTACACCTCAGACACACTTGGAGACCTAACTATTATTGGAGGTGCATCTAGCCCAGAATCTGCTGCTGCATCAATCTATAGGGATCTAATAAATATTCTTAAAGGGTATAATTTTTCATGTAATTAAATTAACAAGCTATCTTTTCTAAAAAAGCCTTGAATATATTATATTTTATTTCAGATGAATTTTTTACCTCTGTAGAATCAGTAATTATTTTATGAATACTTTCATCTAATAAATTATTTAATTTATAATATTTGCAATTTATTAGTATATTTAATTCTAATAAATTATTCATCGCCTGTTTATTTAGATTTATTGATCCTACAGTAAATAGTTGGTTATCAATTCTAATAAGTTTTGCATGAAGCATATTCTTACTTAAATAGATGTTAACTTTGTTACCTGTTCTAATCATTATTTGTTTTAAAATCTTCTTATTAAGGTCATCTTGAATATTAGACCTTTCTGGCAATATTATTTTAACCGAAACTCCATTATTTGCAATTTCAATAATTTTTTCTGTTATATCCTCGTCTCCAAAGTAAGCCATAACTATATCTACCGATTTGTCTGCGCGCGATAAAATTTTTAAGATATTTTTTTTTGCTTCAAATACTTTTTCCCCTTTACGCTTTATATTAAAAATAAATTCTATTAAATCATCTTCCTTAAAATTCTCCTCATTATTAATCCTATGTTTAAATTTTTCTATAAATGCCTTATTATTTAATTCAACCATATAATCATAGTATTTTTTCCCTTCAACATCAGTGTAAAGTTCTTTATCCTCAACATTTATTCCACCAATATACATTATTCTATTATCAAAAATATAATATTTAGAATGGTCTCCTTTTATTTCATTTCTATCAACTTTAATATTAGGATGATTCAATAAAATTTCAGCAATTTTATTATTTTCCTGTTTTCTACTTTTGGCTTTACCCCTCATAGGATAAAATTTATCACAAATAAATGCTTTAACTAATAACTCAAAACTAAATTCCTTGTGAAGTAAGCTTTGTTTATTCTCCTCAGCTTTTTCAAAAATTGATCCTAACTTATCCTTTGATATATGAATTTTAACTCCCCTATTAGCTGCTTCTATTAATTCTGCTGAAAGTTGATTCCCGATTTTATCATCCCGCCAGATAAACATCTTAATATAAATAGATTCTTTCGCCTCTTTTATTCTTGCAATAATGCGTTGAAAAGACACTTCACCATTAACAAGTAATTCAATATCATTAATTATTTCTAACCCAGATAACATGGTCATACTTCACCTCATAAAATTAATTAACATTTAATCTATATCTATTTAATTATACGCATTAATACGAATAACTTATGTAATAATTAATGACAATATTATTAAAAATAATTATAATCTACCTATTATATCTATATATTTCTTATTTTTTAGTTTAAACTATAATATGTAGATGAATTACTATATATAAATAGAAGGATGTTATTATGGAAAATATTAAATTAACTGAGTATAGTCATGGAGCAGGTTGTGGTTGTAAAATTTCTCCAACGATTTTAGATTCGATATTAAATACATCTTATGATACTACTAAATATCCAAATCTACTTGTTGGCAATAGTAGCAAAGATGATGCTGCCGCTTATGATTTAGGAAACGGTACATCTGTTCTAAGTACAACTGATTTCTTTATGCCAATTGTTGACGATCCATTTTTATTTGGAAAGATCGCTGCGACAAATGCTTTAAGTGATATATATGCAATGGGTGGTAATCCGCTTATGGCAATTTCAATATTAGGATGGCCAATTACTATTATTAGTCCCGATGTAGCTAGATTAGTTATCGCCGGTGCTCAAGCTATCTGTGAAGAGGCGGGTATTCCACTTGCTGGCGGTCACTCAATAGAATCTCCTGAACCAATCTTTGGGCTTGCAGTTACTGGTCTGGTTGAAAATTCACGCTTAAAACAAAATAATAAAGCTACGACTGAATGTGAAATTTTCTTAACTAAACCACTTGGCATTGGTATAATAACAACCGCTCAGAAAAAAAAGGAAATTATAGATGGTCATATTGATATCGCAATCGAAGCAATGTGCACACTTAACACAATAGGTACAAAGATATCAGCTTTAGATGGTGTTGTTGCATTAACTGATGTCACAGGCTTTGGACTTCTTGGACATTTGGGAGAAATCTGCCAAGGAAGTAATATTTCGGCTACAATTCAATACAATCAAGTGCCTATACTACCTAACACAATAAAATATCTTGAAATGGGATGTATTCCTGGTGGAACTTATAACAACTTTAAAAGCTACGGACACAATATCGGAGAAATGACTGAAGAACAAAAAATTATTTTATGTGATGCTCAAACCTCTGGTGGTTTGCTTGCAATTGTTAAAAAGGAAAGTGTGCCAGAGTTTTTAAAAATAACCTCTA
>CAZSSR010000111.1:0-5057 GCA_964609605.1 uncultured Bacillaceae bacterium
GCACCAGGCATTTTCGGAATGCTTTTGCCATTCGCTTTAATTAGTTGGGGTCTAACTGCCTCATATGCAGCTTGGTTTGTTTTTCTTTTGATTGGTACAATTATATATGCTATTTTTGCTAAAGATGCATATTATTTTCAACTTATAAAGAAGGATATACCTAAGGATAAAGCGAAAGAAGTTGCAACTATACTCGGTCAAGAATTTTTTCCATCTGGCAAAGTGAAGAAATCGCTAGTGACTGCTGCCAAGTTTCCAGGAACATGGGGATTAGTTTTACTGTATTTTACTTCTTTCGGAGGATTTCTCGCTTTGACAACTTGGTTTATTACTTACTGGGTAAATTTTCACGAAATAGAGTTAAGACAAGCGGGGTTGTTAATGGCTTTTGGTTTTTCTTTATTAGCATCATTTGTTAGAGTATTTGGTGGACATATAAGTGATAAATATGGTGGTGAGAGGACTGCAATAGTCAGTTATATTATTGTTTTAATTGGTGCAAGCATCCTGATTTTTGCTGATAGTTTTATGATTGCATTAATTGGTGAGATTATTATTGGTACAGGTATGGGAGCAGCTAATGCAGCGGTTTTCAAATTAGTGCCAAAGTATGTTCCAAAAGCACCTGGCGGAGCTAGTGGATTAGTTGGTGGATTAGGAGCTTTTGGTGGATTTGTGGTACCACCTATTTTAGGACTATTTATAGATATATACGGGGTTCAAGGTTATGCTAAGGGATTTATTGTATATGTTATATTAGCAATTTTTGCGATAATAGTCTCATATATTCTGATGAAGAAATATAGTAAACCCATTTCTATTTAATTTTATCTTAGTTTTAAAAATATTTAATACTAAGGAGAGATATATAATATGAAAAAAAAGTCTAACTTATTAAAAAAACTTAAATATTTTCGACCAATAGAAAAATATTCAGATGGCTGGAGTGAATTAAGTCCTAAGGATAGGGAGTGGGAAAGACTTTATCGAAATCGTTGGCAATACGACAAAGTAGTTCGTACCACTCATGGTGTTAATTGTACGGGTTCATGCAGCTGGAAGGTCTTTGTAAAGGATGGGATTATTGCTTGGGAAAATCAAGCTACTGATTATCCAACTACAGGACCTGATATGCCAGAATTTGAGCCAAGAGGTTGTCCGAGAGGTGCAAGTTTTTCATGGTATACATATAGCCCATTAAGGGTCAAATATCCTTATATTAGAGGAGTTTTATTAGAGTATTGGCGTGAAGCTATAAAAGATAAAGGTGATTTCATTGAAGCGTGGGCAAGTATCGTTGAAAGTGAAGAAAAAGCTAAATTTTATAAATCTCGAAGAGGAAAAGGTGGATTTGTTCGTGCATCATGGGAGGAAGTAAATGAAATCATTTCTGCCCAGATGATTTATACAATTAAAAAATATGGGCCAGATAGAATTGCGGGATTTACTCCTATCCCCGCAATGTCTATGGTAAGCTATGCTGCAGGCTCACGTTTTCTGTCTTTAATTGGTGCACCAATGTTAAGCTTTTATGATTGGTATGCTGACTTGCCCCCTGCATCACCACAAGTATGGGGAGAGCAAACAGATGTACCAGAAAGCAGTGACTGGTATAATGCAGGATATATAATCATGTGGGGTTCCAATGTTCCAATGACACGTACACCTGATGCCCATTTTATGACTGAGGTTAGGTATAAGGGAGCAAAAATCGTCTCAGTTAGTCCAGATTATGCTGAGTCAGTTAAATTTGCCGATACTTGGCTACCAGTTAATCCAGGATCTGATGGTGCACTTGCTCAAGCTATGGCTCATGTAATATTAAAAGAATTTTATATCGATAATAAGACAGAATATTTTTATGATTATTCTAAAAAATATACAGATCTTCCATACTTAATAACTCTTAAAAAATATGGGGAGGGGTATATAACTGATCGTTTTCTCGTTGCAAGTGATATATCTGAATCGGATTTAAATGCTGAGTGGAAGACGGTGGTTATTGACGAAAATACAAATAAATATGTTATTCCTAATGGTAGTGTTGGACATAGGTGGGAAGGCAAGAAAAACTGGAATTTAAAAATGACGGATGAGAATGGAAACGATTATAGCCCCCGAATGTCACTCTTGGGAATTGAAGATGATATTATTGAAATTAATTTACCGTATTTTGATGATCATAGTAGAGATGTTTTGGTTAGAGCTGTTCCAGTTAAACGTTTAGAATCTAATGGAGAAGAAATATATGTTACAACTGTATTTGATGTAATGTTAGCTAATTATGGCATTAATCGTAATTTGGGTAAAGGTGATTATCCAGTTAATTATGATGATGATAAAGCATATACTCCATTATGGCAAAAACAATTCACTGGTATTAATGAGAATGATGCAATTCAAATTGCAAGAGAATTTGCTCAAAATTCTATCGATACTAAAGGACGTTCAATGATTATTATGGGTGCAGGTATTAACCATTGGTATAATGCAGATGCTATATATAGAACAATTTTAAATCTTGTAATTTTAACTGGCACTGAAGGGGTAAACGGTGGTGGTTGGGCTCATTATGTAGGACAGGAGAAAGTAAGACCAATAGAAGGTTGGCAAACTATTGCTTTTGCACGTGATTGGTCATTACCTCCTAGATTACAAAATGCTACTTCATATTTTTATTTTGGTACAGAGCAATGGAGATATGAAGAATTATCTATGGATAAACTATCGGCTAAAACAGTAGACCAACCATTATTTCAACATCCCGCGGATTACAACTATTTAGCAGCGAAGTTAGGTTGGTTACCTTCATATCCACAATTTAATCGAAATTCATTATCCATTTGTGATGATGCGAGTAAGGCAGGAGCTAATTCTAAAGAAGAGATTATTGATTATGTTGTTAATGAATTAAAAGATAATCATTTAGATTTTTCTTTAAAGGATCCAAGTAATCCTGTAAATTATCCGAGGACGTTATTTGTATGGAGGGCTAATTTAGTTTCTAGTTCTGGTAAGGGACACGAATATTTTCTTAAACATCTTTTAGGAACAACAGATGGTATCTTAGGAGAGGAATCAAAGGATTTAAAAACAAAAGATATAATTTGGCATGATCAAGCTAAGGAAGGCAAATTAGATTTATTAGTAAATTTAGATTTCAGAATGTCTGGAACTGCATTATACTCAGATATTGTATTGCCAGCAGCTACATGGTATGAAAAAAATGATATAAGTTCCACGGATATGCATCCTTTTATCCACCCCTTTAATCCAGCAATTGATCCCCCATGGGAAGCTAAAACTGATTGGAATATATTTAAGGCTTTAGCAAAAGATTTTTCGGCAATGGCAGAAAATTATTTAGCTGGTGTGAAACGAGATGTGGTAACAGTACCTCTTTTACACGATTCAAAGGATGAAATTGCTCAACCATTTGGTAAGATAAAGGATTGGAGTAAGGGTGAAATCGAACCTATACCTGGTAAAACCATGCCAAAGATTGTAATAGTAGATCGAGATTATTCGCAAATTTATGAAAAATTCATTTCAATAGGACCCTTACTAGAAAAAACCCCAATTGGTGCACATGGTGTTGCATGGGATGCAGGAGAACAATTTGAGGAATTAAAAAATATGTTTGGTGTTGTTGAATACCCGGGTGTATCACAAGGATTACCAAAATTAGATACTGCAATAAATGCGATAAATGCCATTTTAACGCTTTCGAGTGCATCAAATGGTAAAATGGCTTCAAAAGCTTGGAAGATAGCAGGAGAAAATTCTGGACTGGATTTAAAGGATTTAGTTGGAGGTCGAGAAGGAGAAAAATATAATTTATCTGATATAACGGCGCAACCTAGAGTTGTTATTTCCACACCAGTATTTAGTGGATCTAATAATAATCGTCGCTATTCACCATTCACAACAAATATTGAGAGAATGGTACCATTTAGAACTTTAACAGGGAGGCAACATTTTTATAATGATCATGAAATAATGCTTGAATATGGTGAGGGGTTAGCGATATTTAAGCCAACTTTACCAACACAAGCATTTGCTAAAGGAGAAAATGTTCCTGATTCTGAAGGTAAAACAATTATGTTAAGGTATTTAACTCCACATGGCAAATGGAATATTCACAGTACATATGGAGACACACTTACAATGCTTACTTTATTCAGAGGTGGACCAAATATATGGTTAAATAATGATGATGCTAACGAAATTGGTATAGAGGATAATGATTGGGTTGAAATATTTAATAGAAATGGTGTTGTTGTAGCAAGGGCGGTAGTTACACATCGTATGCCAAGAGGAACAACATATATGTATCATTCACAGGATAAATCTATTAACACTCCGGGCTCTAAGCTAACAGATTTAAGAGGAGGTACGCATAATAGTCCGACGAGAATACATTTAAAACCTACTCATGTTATAGGTGGTTATGCCCAACTCAGCTATGGGTTTAACTATTACGGACCAACTGGAAATCAACGCGATTTAAAAGTAATAATTCGTAAATATAAGGAGATGACTTGGTATGAAGATTAAAGCACAGATTGCAATGGTTATTAATCTTGATAAATGTATTGGTTGTCATACTTGTAGTGTTACATGTAAGAATACTTGGACAAATAGAGATGGTGCTGAGTATATGTGGTTTAATAATGTTGAAACAAAACCAGGAATAGGGTACCCAAAGGAATGGGAGAACCAAGAGAAGTATAAAGGTGGTTGGACACTTAAAAATGGTAAGCTTAAATTAAAAGCTGGAAATAAAGTTAGCAAAATGGCTAATATATTTCACAATCCAAATTTACCTACAATTGATGAGTATTATGAACCTTGGACTTATAATTACGAAACCCTAATAAATAGTAAAGAAAAATCTTATCAACCAGTAGCTCGACCAAAATCAAAAATTACTGGGGATGATATGGATATTAAATGGGGACCTAACTGGGAGGATGATTTAGCAGGTGCTCATCTTACGGGTAAGCTGGATTCTAACTTAAAAAATATTGAAGAATTAATAAAATTTCAATTCGAAC
>CAZSSR010000112.1:0-5042 GCA_964609605.1 uncultured Bacillaceae bacterium
CACTTAGTCACTCCCATCACTAAAATAATCAATAAAAAATAACAGTGCAACAACATAGCCGTATAGTCCCAGTCCCGATATCTGACCAATTGACACAGGGGCAATAACTGAATGATGTCTAAACTTTTCTCTTTTGTAGATATTTGAAATATGAACTTCAACTAGCGGGATAGATACTGCTGCTATAGCATCAGCTATTGCATAACTATAATGCGTGAATGCGGCTGGATTCATAATTATACCATCGTAATCATCTTTAGACAGATGTATTTTATCAATCAAAGCACCTTCATGATTAGATTGAAAAAAAGAAAGTTCAATACCACTCTTATTAGCAACATCCATCATTTTTTTATTAATATCTTCTAAAGAATCCGAACCATAAATCGATTGTTCTCTCGTACCTAACATATTTAAATTAGGTCCATTCATTACTAAAATTTTTTTCATTTTATTCACCTATTGGACTTTTATCATTTATTTTATCACACTATTTTTTTTTTGAATAGACAATTACTTAATTTTACCTTTAACTTATATACATCCCTTTGTCTATTCTTCATAAATTCTTAATATTTTTTTTATATACTATAATATCTAATAATATTAAAGAAATATCGAATAAATAAACTTGGTTTGGAGGAATATCATGAATACTAAACGTAAACAGATATATGGTGGTCAAGCAGTAATAGAAGGCGTAATGTTTTCTAGTGAAAAATATAGTGTTACCGCCATACGTCGCAAAGACCAAACTATAGAATATTACGTGATTGCTAATAACGAAATTGCTTTAATAAAAAAGTTAAAAAAGATCCCGCTATTACGTGGAATAATTTCTCTTGTCCAATCATCAATAAAAGGTTCAAGACATTTAAAATACTCATCTCTTAAATATGATGTTAACCCCCAAGATGATTTACAAGTACAGATAGATGAGGAAAATACAAAACTAACCTTAATTATTGTTATATCAATAATTTCTATCTTATCTTTATTAATTAGTAAACTTGTATTTACTGCAACACCAGCAACTATTGCTAATGTGTTTTTTGGAGAATTGGTTCCCAATCAACTCCTAAATAATTTAATAGAAGGCGGAATAAAAATCATTTTATTAATTACTTATATTATAATAATCTCACAAATTCCCTTTATAAAAAGATTATATCAATATCATGGTGCTGAGCATAAAGTAATCAATGCCTATGAGGCTGGAGAAGTTTTAAATGTTCAAAACGTTATTAAGTATTCTAGATTCCATTACCGCTGTGGAAGTAGCTTTGTTATTTTAGCTATTATTATTGGGATAATTGTTTATTCCCTATACAATATATATCTTGATCCCTATAGTACGACCGTTGATAGAATCACCCAACGTATAATATTAATTCCATTGATAATAGGAGCGTCCTATGAGATATTGCATTTTACACATATCTTTAAAGATTTGCCTATATTAAAATGGTTTGCTTCTCCAGGTATCTGGATTCAGCAATTAACTACAAAAGAACCCGATGAAGCACAAATAGAAATCTCTATATCTGCATTTAACCGTTTGCAAGCACTAGACATAATAGAAAATTATTGAGATAATACAACAAAGGGAGTTGTTTATATGAGAAAATTCAACACGTTTACATGGATATTAATTTTCTTTTTAGTTATTGGATTCATTTCAGCTCTAATGACAAACTTTACAGATATGATTATTCCAATAATTATTTTTGGATTAATTATTTATTTCTTAAAAAATCCTAATAAGCTTAACTTCTCAAAAAAGAATACTAAGCACGATCAATATGACCAGAAACCACGTAAAACCTCTTTTACAGTCATTGATGGGAAATTTAAAGATGATGATAAAAAAAATAAATAAATTTTAGGACTGGATAAAATAAAAAAATTTTTCCAGTTTTTTTATATCAGCTTATTCAATAGGATAAAAATATTAATAATAAAATCTTTGTTAGGAAGTGAAGAAATTGATCTGCAATTTTAATGATAAACACCCTTTAATATCTACTAGTGCATTTATTGCCGATAATGTAATAATAACAGGTGATGTCACAATAGGTGATAACTCTAGTATTTGGTTTAATACCGTTATACGAGGTGATGTATCTTCAGTAACTATAGGTAACAATGTTAATATACAAGACAATTCTGTTCTCCACCAAAGTGAAAATCTACCACTAATCATCGAAGATGGGGTAACTATTGGTCATCAATGTATTCTACATAGTACGACAATTAAAAAAGGAGCTTTAATTGGAATGGGCTCAATAATAATGGATGGGTCTGAAATAGGTGAGGGCTCCTATATTGGTGCAGGTAGTTTAGTTTCCCAAGGAAAGGTGATTCCTCCAAATACATTAGCATTCGGACGACCAGCTAAAATAATTCGAACTTTAACAGTCGATGAGCAAAAGGAACTATTGAAATCAGCTAATGATTATGTGGATAAAGCAAAATATTATAAAGCGTTATTAGATAATAAATAAAGAAGAACAAATACTACAAAATTTGCTATGGAATTTTATAATTTTTTAATTTTTTTTAGTACCAAGTATTAATATCTTATGCTATAATACAATATATCTTTACAAAGGGGAGGGATTACTTTGACATTTTATATATTAAAACAGTTAATCCAAGAAAGACGAAGTATCCGTAAATATACTGAAAAAGCCGTTTTAAAAAAAGATATTATTGATATTATAGACTGTGCTAGATATGCTCCTAGCGATACTAATTCACAAACATGGGAGTTTATAGCGATCTGTGATAGAAAAAAGATAGAGGATTTAGCTAATATTACAAGAAAAGAATTGATGATAATTGCTGATAGTGCAGAAAAAAAAGGTTTAACCAGCGAGGCTAATATGCTAGTGCGGTCATTTAGTCATTTTGCAACTGCTTTTATTAATGCGCCAGTTCTAATTATAAGTTTGAGTATACCTTATACGTCAAAATTTAAAGAAAAAATGTTCGATCCTATTGGGTTGGTTACTGATGAAGATTGGGAAAAAGAAGAGATAAAGAGTAACGCAATGGCTTGTCAAAACATTTTATTAGCTGCACATTCTAAAGGTTTAGCAACATGTCCTTTTACTGGACCAATACTGTTAGCTAATAATCAAATAAGAGAGTATTTAAATATAGACTCTTCAAAACAATTGAATATGATAATTTCCTTAGGTTACTCAGCGGAGTCTCCAAAAGTACCCACTCGAAAAGAAATAGACGAAATATTAACTTTTATCTAACCCCAATTCTAATTCATCAATATCTGTTACGCCATCTATATATTTGAAGAAGGCTTCTACTACTTCAGGGTGAAATTGAGTTCCCGAATTTTGTAATATTTCCTCTTTAATTTCTTCAATAGATTTTCTTTGTCTGTAAGAACGTTCAGATGACATCGCATCAAAAGCATCGGCCACAGTAATTACTGATATTTCTACAGAAGGCTTTTCCATGTTTGTTGGATAACCATTACCATCATATCTTTCATGGTGATAATATATATAAGGAATAAGATGTTCCAATGATTTCCCTGCTATTTCAAGTATCTGTTTACCATATTCAGAATGTTTTTTCATAATCTCCCATTCTTCACTGCTTAATGGTCCTTCTTTTTTCAATATATTATCTGGTATATATATTTTACCAATATCATGAAGTAGTGATCCTTTTTCAATTTCTTCAAGCTTTTCCTCTGAAAATTTCATCTTTTTAGCAATACCTTTTGCATACTTAGCTACATTTGAAGAATGCTTTAATGTATATTTGTCTTTAGCATCAACAACCGTTGCTAATAAAGATAAGGTATTTTCAAAGTAATTTTGCATATCTCGAATTCGTTCTTTCTGTTCAGTAATATTCATTCCCACAAAAACATAAAGCGAAGAAGAAGAAGAAGTTGCATCTCCTAAAATCTGTATACTTATAAATAGAGGAATAATACTTTCATTATAATCTTTTATTACTATTTCATCATAATATATTTCTTTCTCTTTTATCTCCTCCATAATACTCTTACAATCTATTTTAATATTATTATCCCCTAATAAATCCCTTAATTTCATTGGTGTTTTTTTCTGTTTAGACTCTTTTGAATATCCAGTTATTTGTGACATTGCTTCATTTGCATAAATAATATTACCATTTTCATCAAAAATACAAATCAACTCATTTATACTTGATAAAATATTTTGGTAATTTACTAACCAAACCTTTTCTCGTTGATAAAAGTATCGGATTGGAGCTAATACAAAAATAAATACCATAATTCCAAAAATAATCGATATAACAATAATTCGATAACTAAGAATTGCATCTAGTATGGATTCACCAGTAATATCTATTTTTGTAATACCAATTACTTTTCCATTTTCATTTATAATTGGTGTATATGTAGATAAATATTCATCAGGTTCAGTACCAGTTAATTGATCCTCAAAAATTGTTGTTTTTTGAGTATAGGCAATTTCCATCGAAGGAGATGGATTAGAATAGATTTCACCAAAATGGTTATTAACATCACCTAACATAGAATCAGATTCAATACCATATATGAAATTACCGTCTTGGTAAAAAAAGATATCAATCTTCTTAACACGCTTTTTTTGATTTTTTATAATTTCTACTTCTTTTTGTAATTCAGTATAATATATATCTATTTTTTCCTTATCATTATCAATTAAATGCATAATTGCAGCTTTATTAATAGTATTAGCTATAACTACTTCCATAGTTTGAAGATTATCCTTATCTCTTTCCCAAGCCAATCTTCCAAAACCATTAACTAACCCAAACCCAATAATAAATACAACAATTATAGAAATCAAAGTATTTTTTCCTACCTTAATTAGAGAATCCTTTAATTGATAATCAAATTGAGTCATAATTCGAACATTTAATATATGATAAATAATCACAATCCCAATAAATAATTGAACACTCCATTCTAATAAGTGTTTAATCCAATGTAAAGTTATGAGAGAAAAATCAACATAAACATTATCAATTAGTAAAGC
>CAZSSR010000113.1:0-4982 GCA_964609605.1 uncultured Bacillaceae bacterium
ACGCCTACAAAAAAACAAACTTTCTTCATAAAAATCATCCTTTCATTACTTATTTTCAAACTTAATATCCGCCATTATTTTATGCAAGTCAATTATTCTCATGTTAATTGCTAGAAGGGCATATATAAAAACACCCATTAGAATACTAACAATAACTAAAATATTATTAGGTAACACTCCACTCAGACCATTATTAATTATCAAAACTGCTACGCCCATTATTGTTGATATGAGGAAAATTTTTAAAAAATTAATAATAATATTTTTTATCCCAAAATCACCTATCTTTTTATACAAACTTATTATCATTAATACAGCTGTAAACAATGCAGAAATGGATGTAGCTAATGCTAGCCCAGCAATTCCCATGATTTGTGAAAGTATAATATTAAGTATGATATTTACTACCATCCCAATTGCTGCATTTATCATGGGTGTTCGAGTGTCTTCCATTGAATAAAAAGCTCTAGCAACTACTTCCCTCAACCCAATACCAATAATCCCTATCGAATAATAGAAAAGCGATTCTGATGTTAGAATAATTGCATTATTGTCAAAAGCACCTCTAGCAAATAGTAGCTGTACAATCGGTTTTGAAAGAACTAATGTTCCTATGGTTATAGGCATTAGGAAAAGGTTTATGTACGTTATACTCTCACTTATTATTTTTCTAAAGGCATCAGTTTCTTTATTGATTATTAGTTTAGTCATAAGGGGATATATTATTATCAAAATTGCCAGAACAAAAATACTTTGTATGAAAACAATTAGCTGATTAGAGTAATTAAGAGCGGAAACACCACCAACAATAATTGAAGATGCAATTGTTCGGTCCACTATAGTATTAATCTGATTAACAGATATTCCAATCACTACTGGTATAGATAATAAAAAAAAATCTTTAATATTTTTGTCAATTCTAAAATTATTAGTATATTTATAGCCCAATTTACTGACAAATAGAAATAATATTGCCAACTGAATATATATTGATACCATATTGCCGATTGGTAGAATTAACATTCCGTATATGGAACTCATAAAAATTGATATAATTATTATCAGGTTAGATGGAAGTCCAATTAATGCTGGAACAACAAAAGAATTATTTGACTCCAGATAACCCTTATAAACATATAAACCTCCAGTAGCCGCAATGCTTAAAATGGTTATTCTCGTAAAACTTACAGTCATTTTTAGTGTTTCTCCCTGAAAACCAAATGCAAATACCTTTACAATTGAATCAGTAAACAAGAATATCAGGAAAATAAGAACTATTGAAAGCAATGTTGTAAGGTTGATAACGTTGCTTGTAAACCTATTAGCTAGATTAATACCCTCTCGTTCTTTTATCCTATTATACATGGGAATATAACTAGTAATTACCCCTGTCCCTACAAGCATAAAAAATACTGAAGGAATCGTTATTGCAATCAGATATGCATCACTAACTGCAGAAACCCCATAGACACTTGCTAGAGTGATATCTCTTGCAAATCCAGTGATTTTTGCAAAAATTGTGATTATCATAATCAGTGCAATATTTTTCTTCATTTTATATTCCTCAATTCCCATGTTTATTTCAATTTAAGCAACCTTTACTCTTGAAATTATTTTTACAACACTCAATAATATCAAACTAATTACTAACATATAAATTGGATTGTAAACAGAGCCCCTTCCAATCATCACATACATCGATGATGATAACATAATAAGAATAGATTTTTCGTAATCACTCTTCTTTATAGCATAATAATCGAAAGCTGTAATCAATATAGCCCATAGTATCCCAAAAAATATCCCATACCAGGCAAAATTCGCGTACAAATCACCATAGAAAGTAGGATGCATAGAATATATTGCACTCGAAAAATCACCTGTCCAAGCTTGTCCCATTGTAATTGTAAAATCCGTTGGCTTTATCCCCATGCTAAATGAAGTTGGAATTAACAGTAATAATAATCTTAAATATGTATGTCCTTCATTAAAACCAGGAAAATTATTGTTATTAAGAATAAAATGATAGAAAGCATTTCTTAATCCAAATTCTCCATCAGAGTTTATTACTTGTTCAATAATCAATCTATTCAAATCCCATATATTATAATTACTAAAGAAGACCATTATCCCACCTACCGTTCTAGTAATTATTCTTATGGAATATACTAAATATATTGAAATTAATCCTAAAATCGGAAAAGTTACGATAGATTTGACAGAAAAAGAACGTCGATTACCAAATAAGAATGGAACAATGAATACAATTAAAATTGGCAATACAAATTCTCTGCTTCCAAATAATACAACTATTAGAGAAGATGCAAAAATGTATATCCAAAATATCTTTTTATTCTTTCCATACTTTAATACCAATAATATACTCGTAGATGTGAAGAATAAATACTTCATTAAAAGGAACAAAATGCCAATGGATCTGTTGTTGGAAAGTTGATAATATGCTCCCCAATTCAAATCGTTGATACCACCCAAATAGAAGAGAGTTAAACCCCAAAAGATAATATTCACAATAACAAATAGTAATATTATGTACCTTTTATGGCGGTTACTATATCTATTTAATGATGTGAATTTTTGAAAATCAATTTCATAAACACGTCCCATTCTAATGGTATTAGTTAAAACTACACGTAACACAAAAAAGAAAGCATTAAACAACAACGCAAAAATAGATGCTTTAATCATTACATCATCACTATAACTTGTAATACCAGTAATAACACCAAAAAAATGTGGGATACTGAATAATAGCAAAAGAGTTGCCCATAGAAAAATTGAGGTGCTTTTCTTCTTCAGCTCATAAAAAATAATAATTAAATTTGATAATAATTGAAGAATTGCCAAAACTTCATTCATTGTCATCTTTTACTTTTTCAATTTTTAGTAAAGCACTCAATAACTTTTCATGCTCACAAAAGATTTCATTTATTGAATTATTCTCATCATTCCCTCTAAGAACATTAAAAATATACTTATACTCATCCTTAATCCCTTTATCTTGTCTTAACTTTATCTTGGTATTTTTCATGCTGCCATACTGATTCATTTTAATATAGTTATCCATCTCATAAACTTGACCATTAGTGAACACTCTCAATTGTTCTTTTGGATATTTCTTAGAACCCATTGAAGTATAGATAATATTTCCGATTGCTCCTGAAGAAAACTTAAGAGAAATTAGTGCATTATCATTCTTGGGATATGCATTGTTTTTGGTAAATTTTATATCGAGCAATTCTAACACACTCCCATCAAGATATTGAATTACGTCAATAAAATGAATAGCTTCTCCTAGAATTCTTCCTCCTCCAACTTTTTCATTCTGGGTCCAGTGGTCATTAGGAATAAAACCTGCATTTACAATATAATCATAGATAGCAGGAATTTTATTGGTAGAAAGATCTTTCTTTATCTTTTTAATCAAAGGTGCATGTCTCCGATTAAGACCAATGAATAATTCTCCCTTGGATTGCTCATATGAAGCTTTAATCATATCTAATTCTTCAAGTGTTAAACACATTGGTTTTTCACAATATACATTTTTCCCTGCATTTAAGACTTCGACAATAAACTCTCCATGTGTGTTGTGTTGTGTTGATACCACAATCAAATCAATAGCTGGATCTTCAATTAATTCTTTATAATTATTTGTTGTATAATCAAATAAAAAAACATCTTGAGCCTGAGAAGTCCCTATACCTCCAGTAGTTGCTAATCCTCTAAAATGAAATAAACCCGTGCTTTTCATAATAGGTAATAATGTGTTCTTAGCAAAGTTTCCTGCACCAATTAACCCAACAGAAATTTTATCTGATCCAATCGTTAACTTTTTTTTATCATTAACCACTTTGTTTAACCACTTGTTTTCATTGCTAGTATACTTTAAGAGAATGCCTATATAATCTTCATTATTCTTATTTGTTGTAATTATTTCATATGCGCTATCCGCATTATCAAAATCTATTTCATGTGTAATTAAGTCTGAGAAATCTACGCGCTTATTCGAAATTAACCTAATGAATTCTTCTAGATTTCTTCCTTCTGTAAACCTTATGTATCCAATTGGATAGTCGACTCCTTTTTCTTCGTAATTAAAATCGTATCTTCCAGGTCCATAGGATCTAGCAATTGTAAAAGTTAACTCTTTATCGTAGTACGGACGTCTATCAATATTCATTTGAGTAACGCCAATCATACAGATAGTACTTCGGTCACGAGCTATTGCTGCGGCTAAATCCATAGGATTGTTACTATTTGTAGCGGCAGTTATAATTACCTTATCTACTCCTCTTCCTTTTGTTAAAGATTTTGTAATGTCGTCGGCATTTTCATTATTTGATAAAATAAACGACTTTAAATTAGTCCCCTTCAAAGATTTATCTTTGATATCATAACCGATTACATCACAACCATATGCATCAAGTATTCTTGCAGTTATATGCCCTAATAGTCCTAATCCAATGATAGCAACCGTCTCTCCTGGTTCAACCTTTGCTTGATGAATACCTTGAAGTGCAATACCGCCTAAAGCACATAATGCTCCTTGTCTATAATCATCCATATTTTCAGGTATTTTGGTTACCAAATTCTTATTCACTCGATTTACTTCACTATGATATGCCTGACCAGCCATAGCAACTAAGTCTCCTACCGAAATATCTGTAATACCTTTGCCTACCTCAACTACTTTTCCTACACCTGAATAACCCATAGGCATTGGTTCTTTCAAACGTGTGAAAGCAGAATCTACAGTTGTAAGTATTCCATCAGTAGACATTTTTTCTAATACTTTTTTTACTTGATCAGGTCTTTCAAGAGCTTTCTGAACAAGATTTTTACCTCCAAAAGAAGTAAGTCCTCTTTCTGTACCTGCACTTATAACTGAGTATAAAGTCTCAACTATGACAAAGTTTTCTTTAACTTTTGGAACTGGAGATTCTATAAGCTTAACTGATCCATCG
>CAZSSR010000114.1:0-4956 GCA_964609605.1 uncultured Bacillaceae bacterium
AAGCCAACAGATAAAAAAAAGAATCTAACATCTGACACAAGGATTTTTGATAAAAAAGTTTAAGGGGATATTAAAAATGTCGTCAACATTTCATGGTATTGAAACAGCAAAAAGAGGAATCTTTGCACAGCAGACTGCTATTAATACTACTGGGCATAATGTTAGTAATGCTAATACTATAGGTTATTCGAGACAGGTTGTAAGTATGACGGCTGATAGTTCAATGGAGGTTCCTGGAATAAATAACAGTACATCGCCTGGTCAGTTAGGCTCAGGTGTTGATATTGCTAATATAATCCGTGTTAGAGAGTCTTATTTAGACGATCAATATAGAGGCTTAAATAGTGGTTATGGCGAATGGGAGATTAGAGAGGACACTCTAAGTAAGATAGAAGCAATGGTCAATGAACCAGGAACTCAAAGTTTAAGCTCCGTTCTTAATGATTTTTGGAATAGCTGGAGTGATTTAGCAACTCAGCCTGATAGCCTTACTGCTAGAACTGTTGTTGTCGAAAACGCGATAACATTAGCAGATTCTTTTAATGATTTGGCAAGCAGTCTAACGGGCTTACAGGAGAATCTTGATAATGGGTTAAATATAATTACGAATGATTCTAATACTTTGCTTTTACAAATTTCTGGTTTAAATCGAGAGATTACGAGGCTGGAGGCATTAGGAGATAATGCGAATGATTTAAGAGATAAAAGGGATACGTATGTTGATCAGCTATCTGAATATATGAATATTGATGTACAGGAAATGAGTAATGGCTATTTAATAACAACTGGAAGCACTGCACTAGTTAATGGGTATGATGCGTTTTTGTTAGATGTTACTGCGTTACCTAGCGATATAGAGAGTGGTAAGGTTTTTGGATATCAATCTTCTCAGAAAGAAGTCGCAATGTTTCAAAGCCAATTAGATGAATTGGCAAAAAGCATAGCAGTAGGGGAGTTTGAATTCACTATCCCACAGGGAACGATTATTCCTGAAGGACATATATTAACATTACTTGACGATACGGAATTAACATTTACTGGAGATATTGCAAGTCGTACAACAAACATAGATTTAACTGTAAAAATAAAGGGGCTTAATGGGTTACATCAACTTGGATATACATTAGAGGAACCACTTAATGCTGGAGAACCTTTTTTTGCAATTAAAGGAAGTGACGCAGATTTTACTGCAAGTAATATCGAAGTAAATTCTAATATAGCTTCAAATGTTAGAAAAATAGCAACCTCATCAAGCGTATATCTTGGAACGGATGGGTTAGAACATGTGGCGAGTGGTAATAATGACTTAGCGGTATGGATTTCTGGAATCAGAAATTTTGATATATCGTTTAGTGATACAGTTACGGATTCGCCAATTAAAGGGAATGGTACTGCAAGTGAATACTATAATGCAATGATTGGACAGCTGGGAGTTAAGACTCAAGAGGCTGGCAGACGAATTGATAATAATGAGGTACTACTTGCTCAGGTTAGTAATAGTAGATTATCTGTTAGTGGTGTTTCGATAGATGAAGAGATGGCGAATTTAATAAAATTTCAACAAGCTTATAGTGCATCGGCTAGAATGATTAGCACATTAGATGAAATGTTTGATAAACTGATTAATGGTACTGGAATAGTTGGAAGATAATTTATAAAGCAGGTGGATATAGTGAGAATTACACAAGGCATGTTATCAAATGATTCATTAAAAAATCTCAATAATAACTTACGATCAATTCAAAGTTTGAATGAGCAATTGTCTACAGGGAAGAAAATAAACAAACCTTCTGATGATCCAGTAGGGATAAGTTTTTCTTTGCGATATAAAGAGGATTTAGCTCAAAACGAACAATTTCAAAGAAATTCGGATTATGCAAAATCAAAGATTATCCAAACAGAGGATGCAATTAGCAGTGTAGATGATGTGTTGCAACGGGCTAGAGAGCTAGCTGTTCAAGGTGCTAATGATACTAATTCAAAGGAATCCAGAAAAACTATTGCTGCAGAAATTCATCAAATGTATGAACAGCTTATAGATGTCGGGAATAGTCAATTTAATGGAGAATACATCTTTAACGGTCAATTAACCAATCTTAAACCATATGATTCTATAAACGCTGTAAACACAACCCCGAATCAAGGGAAAATAAATCTTGAGGTTGGCAAAGGAATATTAATAGGTGTTAATATATCTGGTGCTGACTTGTTTGGAGAAGCAAGCAATTCAACAAATGTTTTTGTTGCATTGAAGGAATTAGAGAATGCTTTATTAAATGATAATACTGTAGCTATTACTAATTCATTGACTAATATAGACGAACGTTTAAATATTGTAATTGAGAGATTTGCTGATAGTGGTGCAATATCAAATCGGATTGATTTAATAAATAATCGACTAAAAAGTGAAAATATTAATTTACAGTCGCTTATTTCCCAAACAGAGGATGCAGATATGGCAAAGATAATAACAGATATGAATTCAGCAAATAATGTATACGAGGCTTCACTAAAGGTAACCGCAGATATAATTCAATCAAGTTTGTTAAACTTTCTAAACTAATGGAGTTAGTAGGTGGTTAATATGGTCAATATGCCACAGATAGAAATAAATCAAACGTTTGCAGAATTAGGAATTAATAGGGAATTATCTAAGTTAGAGATAAAGCAACCAAAGGCGGATATAAATACCACTCAAGAGCTTCCAAAATTAGATGTAAATATTACATCATCTAAACTAGAAATAGATCAGTCAGCTGCTTTTAAAGCTTTAGGTCTGGTACCTACTATTGAATTAACAAATATTATATCAGATAATTATCTTAATACTGGATTAAATGCAATTAAAAAAATTGCTGAAAAAGGTAAACATTTTCAGCAAATACATATATATAATGACCCGATAGTTGAACATGCAAAGCATGATACTGTGGATTATTCAGCATACGATTATGTTGGAAGAGCATCCTGTGATAATGTCGATATTAATTTTAACCTTGGTAGTTTATCAATTAATTGGAGTGGTGGTAATGTTAATACAGATGTTCAAGTTAACAAGCCGGAGCTAGAATATTCTAGAGGTTATGTAAATATTTATCTACAACAGAAAAACAGTATAGAGATAATTCCACCAAAGATTGATATTACTATTTAAAAAGATAATCAACATTTAAGACACGGGAAAACCTGTGTCTTCTTTAAAATAAAAATACAGTGTGGCAAGGGAGGATTGTTGTCTAATGAAGTCTGTACAATCTACACAATTAGGTGTACTAGAGTATTTAGAAGAGAAAGTTATAACCTTTGATTTGGGGATTCCTGGATTTGATAATGAGAAACGTTTTATTATCTGTTCAGGGGATAATGGTAACCCTTTTGCATATTTACAATCTATTGATAATATGGACCTTACCTTTATTTTAGCTGATCCTTTTATCTTTTTCTCGGATTACGTATATAATTTGGATGATATTATTAAAGAAGAATTAGAGATTGAAAGCTTGGAAGATGTTGCTACATGGGGAATTGTATCAATTAGTAATGATATTAAAAAAACAAGTATTAATTTAAGGGCCCCAATAATTATTAATATTAGAATAAAAAAAGGAATACAATATATCATCCAAGAAACTGATTACTTGACTAAAACACTATTATTTCCTCAAGCTGTTAAAGAAGGGGGAAAATAGACAATGCTAATCCTTAGTCGAAAAAAGGATGAATCTATTATTATAGATAAGAATATTGAAATTATAGTTATAGGTATTGAAGGTGATCAAGTTAAGTTAGGAATAAATGCCCCAAAGGATATTCAAATTCATCGAAAAGAGGTCTATTTAGCAATCCAAGAGGAGAATAAAATTGCAGCTAGTAGAACGTTTGATATAAATGAATTAGATAAGTTATTAAAAGGAAAATAATTGGATAGGCATATATTGAAGTAAAACGGAGTATTTTGTAGATAAGGTTAGATAATATCTTATAATCACTTGAATTTAGGGGCGTAAAATACTTATAGTTAGTTCGATAAAATTAGTACAAAGGGATTTCATAACGGCCGTATGATATCTCTTTATCACATGGATGTGATAATAAAAAAATTCAGGGAGGAATTACAATGATTATTAATACTAACGTAACAGCTTTAAACACTTATTCAGCATTAAGCAATGCGAATAGTGCATTATCAAAATCAACAGCGAGATTATCATCAGGTTTTAGAATCAATTCAGCTGCAGATGATGCTGCTGGATTAGCAATTTCAGAGAAAATGAGATCACAAATCAATGGTTTGGATCAAGCTGGAAGAAATGCGCAGGATGGAATTTCAATGATTCAAACAGCTGAAGGTGCATTAAGTGAAACAGAAAGTATTCTTCAACGTATTCGTGAATTAGCAGTACAATCTTCAAATGATACAAATACTGCAAGCGACCGTACGCAAATTCAACAAGAGATTACACAATTAACTGCTGAGGTAGATCGTATCGCTGGTGACACTGAATTTAATACAAAAAAATTATTAAATGGTGATACAGGAGTCAAGATTGGTGACGGAACGATAGTTAATAATGCTAATTCAACTGGGAATACTGCTGTGGGTACTTATGCAGTTTCAGTGGCTTCTTTAGCAACAGCTGCTACAAATGATTCAATTGGAGCTGCATCGGCTTCGGATATTGTTGAGACTGGTGGAATCCTTACTATTAACGGTTCAACTGTAACTATAGCTGACACTGATACAGTTCAAGATGCTATTGATAAGATTAATGGAATTGCTGGAATAAAAGCGGAGATTAATACTTCTGGGGACTTTGAGATTTCAACAAATGACATAGGGGCAAATGCAGGGCTTACTATTTCTGGTAGTGTTGCTAATATTATTACTGTTAATGATGATTATACTACTGCTGAAACTACCTCTGGTGCCAATGCCACACTAACTTCATTAGCAGA
>CAZSSR010000115.1:0-3547 GCA_964609605.1 uncultured Bacillaceae bacterium
AAAAGGGACCAATAACAGAAATTTCAAGAAATCTATCTAATCTTTCACCTGAAGAACGTCCGAAAGTGGGACAATTTGTTAATAGTTTAAGAGAAGATATTCATCAAATATTAAGTACAAAGGAAGAAATATTTAGAAAAGATATGATGGATCATATTATAAAAGAAGGAAAAATTGATGTAACTCTTCCTGGGTTACCACTTATACACGGGAATTCTCACCCTCTTAATGGAATAATAGAAGAAATAGAAGATATTTTCATAGGGATGGGCTTTGATATAGCTGAAGGTCCTGAGGTAGAGCAAGATTATTATAATTTTGAGGCCTTGAATTTACCTAAGGATCATCCTGCTAGAGATATGCATGATTCTTTTTATATTACTGAGGAAATACTATTAAGGACCCATACTTCTCCTGTACAAATAAGAACAATGTTAGAGAAAAATGGTGTTGGTCCTGTTAAAATAATATGCCCTGGGAAGGTTTATAGGAGAGATGATGACGATGCAACACATTCACATCAATTCACTCAAATTGAGGGGTTAGTTGTTGACGAGAATATTGCAATGTCAGATCTTAAAGGTTTGTTATTAAATTTTGCTAGACAAATGTATGGTGATAATACAAAGGTTCGACTTCGTCCGAGCTTCTTTCCATTTACTGAACCAAGCGCTGAGGTAGATGTTTCATGCTTCTGCCAAGGGAAAGGCTGCAAAATTTGCAAAGATAGTGGATGGATTGAGATATTAGGTGCTGGAATGGTTCATCCTAAGGTTTTAGAAAATGCGGGGTTTGATTCAAATAAATATACAGGGTTAGCTTTTGGATTAGGAATTGAACGAATTGCAATGTTAAAATATGGAATTGAAGATATACGTCATTTCTATACAAATGATTTAAGATTTCTTGAGCAGTTTAAAATAATGTAAGGGGGATTAAGATGAGGGTATCTTATAATTGGTTATCGAAATATATTGATATAGATGATATAAATCCTTATGATTTAGCTGATAGATTGACGGCTGCTGGTGTAGTTGTAGATGCAGTACAAGAGTTAGGGAAGGAATTAGAGGAGATTGTTGTAGGTTATGTTGTTGAAAAGGGAAGTCATCCAAATGCAGATAAATTAAGTCTATGTAATGTAGATATTGGTGATGGTAAAATTCATCAAATTATTTGTGGAGCCTCTAATGTTAATACTGGTCAAAAGGTACCGGTTGCTAAACTTGGTGCTACGCTTCCAAGTGGTCTGAAAATTAAAAAGGCGAAACTTCGTGGTATTGAATCCTGTGGCATGATTTGTTCTGCAGAAGAATTAGGATTAAATAAAAAATTATTATCTAAAGGTATAGCTGAAGGCATATTGGTTTTAAATAATGATGTTGAAATTGGTATGGATGTAAAGGAATTATTAGGATTAAATGATTATGTATTTGAATTAGATCTTACACCAAATCGTTCAGATTGTTTAAGTATGTTAGGAGTAGCCTATGAAGTTGCAGCCATCTTGGATAGAGAAATTAAAATTCCTAAAGATAGGCTAGGAGTAAAAATTAGTAATGACAATAAAATTGATATTACAATAACAGCACCAGAGGCTTGTTCGCATTATTCTGCTAGGTTATTAACAGATGTAAATGTTTCTGAATCACCATATTGGTTACAAAACCGTTTAATAGCTTCAGGAATAAGACCAATAAATAATTTGGTTGATATTACAAACTATGTATTATTAGAATATGGTCAGCCTTTGCATGCATTCGATTATAACTGTTTAGGTAATTCTTCGATAGAAGTTAGAATGGCAAAAACAAATGAGAAAATAATAACCTTGGATAATCAAGTTAGAGAGCTTGATGAAGAAATGTTATTAATAACAGATAAGTATAAACCAATTGCAATAGCTGGAGTAATGGGTGGAGCAAATAGTGAAGTTTCATCAGAAACAACGCATGTCTTATTAGAATCAGCATTATTTAATAATGTATCAATAGGTAAGACAGCTAAAAAGCTAGGACTAAGATCGGAGGCCAGCTTGAGATTTGAGAAAGGCGTTGATCCAAACAGAATTTATTCAGCATTAAATAGAGCTACTGAATTGTTGGTAGAACTTACCGGAGCTAAGATTGTTGGAGATATTTATGAAGCTAAAACTTTATGCCATAAAGAAAAGGAAATAGTATTAAGCCCGATGAAAGTAAATAAATTATTGGGAACTCAATTGCATGTTAATGAAATGAAAGATATTTTTAGAAGATTAAGGTTTCAAGTAAATGAGGTAAATGATTTATTAACAATCTCTATTCCTTCTAGGAGAAATGATATTGATATAGAAGTGGATTTAGTTGAAGAAGTTGCTCGTATTTATGGTTATGATAATATACCAATAACTTTTCCAAGTGGTATTTATACACAAGGTGGATTAACTTATAAGCAAAAAATTTATCGTAAGGTAAAAAAATATTTGCAAACATCTGGGTTGCATGAGGTTATAACCTATACATTAACTTCAAATAAGAAAAACAGAGTCTTTGGAGGTATGTTTGAGCAAAGCGATTCTATTAAATTACTAACTCCTTTAAGTGAAGAAAGAGAATATTTAAGGACTGAAATGCTTTCTAATCTTTTAGAGGTTGCAAAGTATAATGCGAATCGGCAAATTTTAGATATTCGCATTTTTGAAATTGGGACTATATTTAGCAAGAGTTTAGATACATCAACTGGACTGCCGCAAGAGAAAAAAGTTGTAACTGGATTATTTACTGGAACATTACCAAGATATTGGCAAGGTTCTTATAAAGTTATAGATTACTATTATGTAAAAGGGATTATAGAAGAATTATTTAGAGAACTAGGTATTAAGAATGTTAGTTATAGTGCATCACAAATAGAGGGGTATCGTGAAGGTCAATCTGCAATAATAACTATTGACGGCAAGATGATTGGAAATATTGGCCAAATTCATCCAGAAAAGCAATATCAATATAATTTAATTAATGTGTATGTATTTGAATTGGATTTTGATTTGTTGCTTGAAGTAACGAATACGAATATTGAATATGAGCAATTACCAAAGTATCCAGCAGTACAAAGAGATATAGCAGTTGTAATAGATGAAGAAATAGAAACAATAAATATAATAAATAGTATCAAGGAAAGTGCTAAAGATTTACTGGAGGATTTATTACTATTTGATGTTTATAATGGTGAACAGGTTGGTGTCGGCAAGAAGAGCTTAGCTTTTTCTTTGACTTTTAGAAGTAAAGAACGTACATTAACTGACGAAGAGATTATAGATATAAATAAAAGAATTGTAAATAATCTAATTGAAAGTTATCAAGTGGAATTAAGAAAATAAGGGAAAGGCTGTTTTTATATAACAGCCTTTTTTATTTTAAGATAGGATAATGATATAATAGAAGGTAATTGAATATTTAAAGAGAATCTATTAGAATAAACTTAAAATATATTGTGATGATAGAAGGGCGGATCTTTTTGTGAATGAAGATTGTAAGAGTAGCTTATCTGTTATAATATTTGGGCAAGA
>CAZSSR010000115.1:3557-4843 GCA_964609605.1 uncultured Bacillaceae bacterium
ATATAAAATTGTTGGAAGTAGGGATGATCATAATTATCTTCGGATGGTTGCTGGTCATGTTGATGATAAAATGAATCATATTTCTGAAGTGTACCCTCGGTTAGATCTTAGAAAGATTGCTGTTTTATCAGCAATTAACATAACTGATGAGTACTTCAAATTAAAAAAAGAGTATGACGAATTAATTGAACTCTTAGAAAAGGAGTAGATAGATTATAATGAATATATTAGACATAATAATTATAGTTGTTGTTATATTTTTTATGATAAAAGGATATCAAGCTGGTTTAATTAGACAAATAATTAATTTATTTGGTTATGTTTTAGCAATTTTTGCGGCCTACAAACTATATGATGATTTAGCCCCATATTTAGAAGAAGTCATTCCTTTTCCTAACCTTGGGGATTCAGCACTAAGCATGTATACTGAGCTTTTTCAGTTACATAATGTGTTTTATAATGCTATTGCATTTATAATTATTTTTATAGGAGTCAAATTAGCATTATATTTTGTGCTTATTATTTTAGACCAAATCGCCAAATTACCTGGTTTGGCTATTGTAAATAAATTATTAGGAGTATTAATAGGTTTGGTAGAAGCGCTAATTATCGTTATTTTGTTAGTAAATTTTGTTTCAATTATGCCATGGGACAATTTACAAACGTATCTTAATGAGTCATATATAGCAATGTTTATATTAGACGCAACTCCTGGGATTACAGAAAAAATATATGGTTTATGGAATAGGTAAAAAAACGGCTGAAAATCAGCCGTTTTTTAATTGCAATTGATACATATTATAATATAACCCTTCTTTTTTAAGCAATTCTAGATGTGTACCACGTTCTACAATTTCACCTTTATGTAAGACAAGGATAAGATTCGCATCATAAATGGTAGAGAATCTATGTGCGATTGCAATTGTTGTTCTACCTTTTCGCATATTATTTAGAGCAGATTGGATATATTCTTCGGTTTCAGAATCTATATTAGCAGTTGCTTCATCAAGAACAAGAATCTTTGGATTTCGAACTATTGTTCTAGCAAAGGATATTAATTGACGTTGACCGCCTGAGAATGTAGCACCTCTTTCACCTACTGGATTATTATAATTCAAAGATAAATTATTAATAAAGGTATCTGCTTGAACAAATTCTGCAGCTGCCTTAATTTCGTCATCAGTAATTTCTTTATTATATAGACGAATATTGTGTTTAATATCGCCTGAAAAAAGAAATGCATCTTGTAAAACAAGTCCGATCTTATTTCTTAACTCAGTATCTTG
>CAZSSR010000116.1:0-4807 GCA_964609605.1 uncultured Bacillaceae bacterium
GTCGGTCTGAATTTTACAATAATAATTTTGAAAGAATCCTCCAACAAACAATTTAAAGTTTCTTTTCTCATCGTTCCCTCTTGTATAATAAATGCATGATCATAATAGTTTACCATTTCCTTAACATCTTTCTTTATATCACTGAAATCAATAACCATTCCTTCTAATTGCCCATCATTTATTAATCTTGCTGATTGAACCTCAATTTCTACTTTCCATCTGTGTCCATGAATATTACTACATTTCCCATCATATCCTGCTAAAAAATGAGCACTATCAAAGCTATCTTCCACCTTTAAAATATACATTCATATCACACCCTTTTAACCGTTATTTCTATAACCATAAAAACAACAACCTATTGCACCATTAAACTGAGGATCAGCAACTGTTATAATATCATCATAATCTTCTTTTAAATATCTAATAATTCCTTGATTTTTTGCAACCCCTCCAGTTACTACAAGCAGATTGCCTTTAAATTTATTTAATAGTGGTCTTAATCTTTTATATAAGGAATAATTAACACCAGCACATAACCTTTCTATTTCAATGCCTTCTGCAATTTTGCCAATTAATTCCGACTCTGAAAAAACAGCGCATGTAGAGTTTAATTCTATTGGATTTTCATTATAATTACATAAATCCTCAAGTGGAATTTCTAATATGTTTGCCATATTTTCAATATATCTTCCTGAAGATGCCGCACATTTATCATTTAAATCCATATCAGTTATTATCCCTTTTTCAACCTTAACAACCTTTACATCTTGTCCACCCACATCTAGTAAAATAAAATCCCTTAAATCAGTTTGATAAAATACGCCATATACATGCGCTTTTAATTCGTTGATTACCTTAAACTTATCTAAATCAATATTATTTCTTCCATAGCCAGTAGATATGGCTTTATCAACAGAATCAATCTTTAATTTATCAAAATCTACCGTTATTTTACTTTCATAATTACAATAATATCGATAAAAAGTCATTGTACTAATTTTTTGTTTATTAATTATCTGATTGTTCTCCATTACAACTATTTTTACCTCTCTACTACCAAGGTCAAGACCTAGTATCCTCATTTCTGCCCCCCTTTAAATCCATTAGCATATCAAGAAAAGCTTCTAACCTTAATTTTGTTCTTGCATCTAAAGCATTAAGTTTATCCCCTTCAATTGTCAATATTGGAATATCAATGCTCTTCTTAATAACAATATCGTCTATAGCCCTGTAACAAGATGCTTGAGTATAATGAATAATTCCATCAATATTTCTTTCATTAATTTGACTCTTTATCTCATTTAATCTGAAATCTAAATCATATGGATATGTGTAATCATAGTATTGATCATAAATCGTTAATGCCTTTTCCACTCTAGGAAAAGCAAATTCCCTTTGAACTTCATTATAAACAAAACGAGCATCAAACATTTCAACATAATCAAATATGTCTATTGTCATTGGCGGAACCCCAATAAACCCTAATCTAATCTTTTGATTAAAAGGCAATCTTTCTTTTGCCAGCTCTTTTAACTTTAATAACTCCATCTCATAATTAACTGCATCTCCATTAAAATCACTCATACATAATTGATATAAATGATTTTCAAAACCACTTATTTTATTTTCTCGATAGGTTAATTCATCGATTTCTTTGGCCAATTTTCTTACTTTTTTTAAGCTATCCCTAAATACCTCAACCGATTTAATATCTGTATCAAATAGCTTAATAAAATCATTTATTTCTTTTTTTACATCATCAAGTTCATGTGAATGTGGATAAGAAAACGAATATACTTTAAGTCCCTTATACTTTAATACATCTAATAAAGCAGTAGTATTAGAACAATCCCCTTCCACAATCCCAACAATTTCTTTAATTCCGTTTGCAATACAAGCTCCATAAATACCTTTAATCCATGCACATGAATTATTTGGAAAACCATCCTTTTCAGCGAATTCTATGTAATCTAAATAATTATTAGAAGTAATAAAAAGATTATTAATATCTATAGGAGTATATCCAGCTGCTATTAAAACCTCGATAGGGGCTGTAGTTGTTAAACCAATTTTTTTCACTATTATCACCTAACCATAAAATATTCTCCACTAAAAAAGGGCATCATCTGCCCAAAACAAAAAACCACCAAACATAAAGGTAGTTATATGTCCTAGTTTTGTTTAAAGACAGGATGGATCACGAACTGTCCTAAAATATTATATTATTTTAGTAAATATTATCATATAGTTTAATGCTCTACAAGATTAAATAGATAATATATCAATTGTTATTTAATAATATAAAATCGACAATGCTCTATTTAATGTAATATTATTTATTTCTGTGATCTCATTTTTTCTCGGTACCTTTTCATAGAGATTCTCATCATCTTCCCATTTCTCTGGAATTAATAAAGGAGATATCTTTTGCCATTTATTAATCCATTCTTCTGGTAATTTTCCTACAGCTTTGTCAGCCATATTATTCATTTCTAACCAAATCAAAGCCCAAGCACGTGGTACAACACGCCAAATATCATAGCCACCTCCACCAACAGCTATCCATTTACCATCACAATATTCATGAGCAATTTCATGAGCTAATTTAGGAATATATTTATATATTTCAATTGAAGCATTCAAATGAGTTAATGGATCATAAAAATGAGCATCCGCACCATTTTGGGAAACAATAATATCTGGCTTATAATATTTAGCAATCTCTGTAATAGATTTTCTATAAACATCAATGTAAGATTCATCTTCAGTATAGGCGTCTATAGGTATATTAAAAGAATATCCGAATCCCTGCCCTTCACCACGTTCATTTATATAACCCGTTCCAGGAAAAAGATATCTTCCTGTTTCATGTATAGATACAGTACAAACTTTGTTATTATCATAAAAAGCATCTTGGACCCCATCTCCATGATGTCCATCTGTATCAATATATAAAACTCTTTTATTATACTTTTCAATAATATATTTTATAGCAATCGCAGTATCATTGTAGATACAAAATCCGGAAGCTTTTTTTCTAAAACCATGGTGTAGCCCTCCACCTATATTAAGTGCATGTAATGACTTGTTCTCCATAACACTTTCAACAGCTGTCAGCGTACCTCCTACTAAAAGGGCACTAGTCTCATGCATATCCTCAAAAATTGGTGTATCCTCAGTTCCAATTCCATATCTTAATGTCTCTTCTTTTGTTAGTCTACCATGCCCAGCTTGTTTTACTTTATTAATGTACTCTGGGTCATGAATTAATGCTATCTCCTCATCTGTGGCCACTCTAGGAGAAATAATTTGTGAAGGATTTATTGCATTCATTTTCTTCAATAAATCCAACGTAATTTGAATTCTAATTTGATTAAATGGATGATTTTCTTTAAATTTATATTTCAAAAATTCATCTGAATAAACAAAAACCGCATTATCATACATCTTTCGTAAACCCTGGTAAATTCGGCCACAAAACATTATGACCTTGTTGTTTTAAATTACGAACAATAGCTAATGGATTCATTGTTTGAATACGTATAACTATAATTTTATAACTATCATCCGATACATCAGGATAAACAAGTACACTATTTACCTGTACATTCTCTTCAGCTATTATTGAAACAACTTTTGCAAGTGTTCCTGGTATGTTTTTAACCTTAACCTCAATTTGTGAACTTGGTAAAAGCGCACCCGTAAGTTGTATTAATGTATTTAGCATGTCCTTATCAGTAATTATACCGACTAACTTTTCTTCCCTTATTACTGGTAAACAAGATATTTCGTTTTCATAAAAAATAGAAGAAATCTCCTCCACAAATTCAAAAGGGTGAATTGTCTTAACTTCCTTCTTCATAATTTGTTCTACGGGTCTATTTAACATCTCCTTACTCCAATTCAAATCAAAAATTGAGGGGAGTGCATCCCTTATATCTCTATCAGATATTATACCTATAACATGTTTTTCTTTATCTATAATTGGTATATGATGAAATCTGTTCTCAATTAAAATATTATATGCGTTTTCGATAGTATCATCTTTTGTCAGTGTAATAACATTAGTTGTCATAATTTCTTCTACTAGCATCCATAACACCCCTTATCAAATAATATTATACTAGATACCTGCTAATACATAAATTGATTTTTTAGTCTTACCAAATCAAACTTTTGTATGTCTTCATCACTCACTCTACTACCTATCCTAACAGTTAAACAATTAGCTGAATGAATACAAATATCAGGATCATCAGTGGGCATATATTCTAATCCTCCAGCCATCATAACCTTCTTTATTATTTTTCTATAGTCATAAACACCCAATCCTGTTCCTTTTAAATCCCAATGCCAATAATAATTTGTTGCAATAACTATGTAATCCTCCATTGAATTATCCATCATGGCCACCTTTAATAAGTTCTGTGCAATATGATATCTTCGATATTTCCGTATTACTTCTATCGCACCTAATTCTAATAAAGTATTTGTATTTACATCTGACCAACGTTCAAGCTTATCTGGATAATGAAAGGTAACATAGCCGATAATTTTATTACTACTTCTAGCAATTATAACCCTTCCCTCAGGGCTTTCTGCAATTTCCATTAATGCCTCATGTTGTAATAATGCTGGCCTAAAAATACATAATTCATCATCTAAATAATAGTTTAATAAAACTTTCTTATCAATTGGTCCTTCGACAGAAATATATTCGTTTAAAGCATCAATTTGCAGTGCATTAAACTGACTTTCTTTGTGGATACTAATCTCTCCGAATCCTATCCCGGTGTTGTGAGTC
>CAZSSR010000117.1:0-4754 GCA_964609605.1 uncultured Bacillaceae bacterium
TTATCTATAATAAAACAACAATTTATAAGCTTTAATTCAATATATTCAACCGGTATTGCTAAACCAACCTTTTTTTCAATTCCATCAAAAATAATTGTAGTTGTGGCATAAATTACCCCTATTACCCTTCCCTCTTTATTAATAACAGGGCTTCCACTATTTCCTTTATAAACTGGAGCATCGATTATTAGAATTGGAATTACATCGTTTGTAGCAAATCCTAATATATTCCCCTCGTTAACGATAAAACTGCTATATAAAGGATTGCCGATAATATAAACTGAATCTTTTTCCGCCCAGGTAGTCTCAAATTCAAGAATCGGATAATTTTCTTGGACTGCTTCGATTTGTAAGATTGCAATATCGATTTGTTTATCACTATTAATAACTGTTGCGGGATAAGCTTTACCATCATTAAATGTTACAGTAATTACCTTTTGATCACTTATTACATGATAATTCGTCATTATATAACCTTCGTTAGAATAATAAAAACCCGTACCTTTGTTATTTTCAGTCTTTATTAATACTATTGATTCTTTTAATAGTTGTACTTCTTCATTTTTAGATAATTCTATTGATGTTGTAATAAATTCTATAGTTGCTTTATTAAAAAGCTGCGGATATATCGCTAAAACATAAGAAAATAAGGATAAGGTTAGTAATATTGATATGGTTATTGTTATCCACTTACTTTTTCTTTTTGGGTTATGGTTATCGTCATCAACAGAATTAAAAAAATCATCCTCTGAATAATAATTTTCACCATCAAAATATAAATCTTTCTTATCATCGTCCATAGTTGCCTCTTTTTAATCTTTTTTTTGTCTTATATTAATATTCTATAAGTTTTATTTAATTATTCAACAATTTTATATATATCGTAAATTCTTGTAAGTATATAAAACAAAGACATATCAAATAATAATTGTTATAATTATCATAATTATTTGGTGGAAGGAGAAAATCAAAAATGGATAAAGAATATAATTTTGCTGCAAAACTATATGATCCCCTTCTCTACTTATTTCTCAATCCTATTAGAAAAGCTGTAATGGATGAGCTTTATGAACATAAAGATTCTGTAATAATTGACCTTTGTTGTGGGACTGGGAATCAACTTAAAATATTAGAAAAAAATAAATTCAAATCTCTTTATTGTCTTGATCTATCAAAACCGATGTTAGAAATTGCACAGAAAAATTTTTCAAATATAAAAATATATAATGAAGATGCAACTAAGACACCATTTGATGATGAAACATTTGATGTAGGAATTATTAGCTTTGCAATACATGAAAAGGATAGAGTTACACAAGACAAGCTACTTGATGAGGCTTATAGGATTATTAAAAATAGAGGAATGCTTTTGATTGTGGATTTTGATCTTGATGAAGAAACAACCGGCATTGCTAGTGGTTTTATTAACATAATTGAAAAAATGGCTGGGGGCGATCATTACAAGAATTTTTTAAGCTATAAGAAAAATAACGGCTTAAATAGCTTAATTAATGGAGAAAAATTTGAATTAATTAAGAAAAAGAAAAGATCGTTTAATGGAATAGCTATTTCTTCATATAAAGTAATCTAGAATAATAAAAAAAAGGTATAAATACATACCTTTTTTGTTAGAATCTGTCGTAATATTTGTTCCAATATAATATCACCTCTTTCAGAATTCTGTTATTACATTAATTATAGCATTAAATATTTAGTTATGCAAACAAATGTTCGCATAAATGTTAAAATTAGTTTTATTCTACATTATGGTAAACTTGTTGAACATCGTCTAAATCTTCTAAGGCATCAATAAGCTTCTCAAATTGAGCTTGTACGTCTTCAGCAAGCGTAATATCATTTTGAGCAAGCATTGTAAGCTCTGCTACTGTAAAATCGGCAATGCCGCTATTTTTTAATGTTGTTTGTACTGCATTAAATTGGTTTGGTTCAGCATAAATAATGACCACTTCATCTTCAGTCATAATATCTCGTACATCTAAATCAGCTTCCATTAATATTTCGAGTATTTCATCCTCTGTTTTACCTTCTACTCCAATAATTGCTGTTTCATCAAACATATATCCAACGGACCCACTAACACCCATATTACCATCGTTTTTTGTAAATGCCGAGCGTACTTCTGCAACAGTTCGATTTATATTGTTTGTTAATGCATCAACGATTATCATTGTTCCGCTTGGTCCAAAGCCTTCATATCTAAAATTATCAAAAACCTCATCCGATCCACCCTTTGCTTTTTCAATAGCCCTATCAATAATTGCTTTTGGTACGTTATATGTTTTAGCGCGTTCTATTACAAATCTTAAGGCTTGATTTGTTTCAGGATCTGGTTCACCTTGCTTAGCAGCAACATATAGCTCGCGACCAAATTTAGCATATATCCGACTTGTATTTGTATCTTTTGAAGCTTTTTTGTTTTTAATGTTATTCCATTTACGACCCATCTTGTCCCACTCTCTTTCAAATGTATGTATTTATTGTTTGTTTTGGTAATTAATATTATAACTAAACGAGTAGGACTTTTAAACCCTTTATATTTAATTTGTTTGAAATATTTGTATTGTAATTTTTAGATAAAAGGATTATAAATATCTAATAATAATATAATTTAAATGAATTGAGGAGTATAGGTATGAACAATGGCTATTTATATAAATTAAATGATAATAAAGATTTCTATCTTAATCTTTTTGGAGATTATACATATTTAACTGAAGGATATTATATTTCGCTTGATGTTGAGTTAAAACATCTTCCTATATTGCCAACTACTCAAGAAATATTAGATGCATATGTCGTTCCTTTGGCTATGGTTAAAGCTAAAATTAACAATGTTCCAGTTCCAGAATATGAAATAATAACAGAAAAAATTAACCCTCCTGTTATAGCGTATCCAATAAATCCATATACATCAAAATTTGAAATAGTTGATTTGAATGACGATTTAAAGAAAAAACTTAATTCTGTTACGATGAATGGTAAATATGCAACACTTTGTCAAAGGCTCCCTATTGATTATAGGATAGATACTGTGCGCTCAATTGTAGGAAAAACATTAGTTAATGAATATGAAGAATTTATTAAAAATATTTATCGTGTGTTTAAAATACCTTTAATGAATATAAGAGTTATTGTTACTTCATCAAATTATTTATTATCAGCAATTGAGCCGTTACGTCTTGATGAATTAACCTTAAAAGAAAAGAAAATAATTGAGGAGATTGGAACATGGCAAAGATAGCAGTATTTACTGAAAGATATACCATTAGAAGTTCTGTAGAATTGGCAGCGCTAACTAATTTTAGGATAGCTGCTTTTGAATTAGGTCATCAACTCGATTTCCTTTTTCGAAATGAGTTAAAGTATATTAGTAATTATGATGCTGTTTTTATTAGGGCCTTAACTGATCCTTTAAATACAAGTTATGTTGTTGTACGAATGGCTGAAATGAATGGAATTAAGGTTATCGATCAATCTGAGAGTATTAGAATTTGTTGTGATAAGGTTAATATGTATAAAAGATTAATAGATAACAATATTCCTATGCCGCAGACAGTTTTTTTGAATGCTAATGAGATTACAAAAGAAATTGCTAAAGAATTATTCGATACTTTAGGCATCCCTCTTGTTCTTAAAGCACCAAATTCAAGCTTTTCAGCCTATGTTGAAAAGGTTACGTCGGTAGATGAGTTTTTAAAGGTCGGTAAAAAATTTCTGCGAAGAGCCGATAGACTTGTAGTCCAGCAGTATTTTCCTAGTAGCTTTGATTGGCGTGTAATAACTCTAGATGGCAAAGCTTTAGCTTGCGTTAAGTATGTATTTGCAGAGAAAACATGGAGATTAATGGATCGTTCAGAAGACGGTCAAATGGCAAGCGTAGTTGGCATTAAATTAGATGAAGCCGATTCAAAATTACTAAAGGTTGCAATTGATGCAGCAAACGCGATTGGAAATAGTTTGTATGGTATAGATCTTAAGGAAGTGGATGGAGAATATTATGTTATTGAGGTAAATGATAACCCTAATATTGATGCAGATAATGAGGATCAATTTAGTCCTAATATATATAAAAACATAATTCAATATTTAACTGGAGAAGAAATGACATGATAAGTTATTGTTCTGGGAAAATTGAAGATTATAGTATTATTTTAGATTTAGAAACTCAATGCTTTAATCAATATGATTGTTTTAATAAAAAAACAATAGCCTATTTATTGAAAAATCCTAATAATTCAACAATTGTTGATATTATTAAGTACAATGGTATGGTAGCTGGGTATTCTGTTTATTTAACAAGAAAAAATAGTAAGAAAATTAGATTATATTCTCTATGTATATCATCTAGCTATATTGGTAAAAAGATAGCTAGTAAATATTTAGAACAACGAATTAACACTTTCTCAAATAGATATACGCATATTAATCTTGAAGTAAGAGCTTCGAATACCAAAGCTTTGAATTTATATTCAAATTTAGGATTTCAAAAAAAACAGCTATTGCCCTCTTATTATATTGATGGAGAAGATGGGTACCGCTTAAACAAAGTAATTTAGATTTAGAACAGCACAATAATTGTGCTGTTCTAAATTATTAATAACCTTGAATGATTTCGTTATATCGAAAACAAGTAGTAAGATGATCATTAACTATACCTACAGCTTGGAGATGTGAATAAACTATAGTAGAACCAATAAATTTAAATCCTCTTTTACGTAAATCCTGACTAATTT
>CAZSSR010000118.1:0-4738 GCA_964609605.1 uncultured Bacillaceae bacterium
GATTAATAAAAATATTGATATTAAGTGTTCTACGAGTAATATAGCATATTACACAATAAAATACAACGTAGAATAATAATTCTACGATTAAATTATATTAGTGGGGGATAGTTTACATTAAATTAGGTTTTATTTGCAGATTAATATCGATTAACACTTTCGCATCCACGCTCGTCTAAAAATAATAATAATAGTAATGTGAAATTAAAGCATGTAAAAATTTCATTGATATATTTTCATTAAAGCAATACAATATATGGTAACAACGCTAGGAAGTAGACTAATGTATTAAACAGATAAAATCATTTGAAATTAAGGAAAGAATTAATAACGGGTAGTAAACTTGTTGGAAGGAAGTGTTTAAGTGAAATATTGTGAATTTTGTGATAAAGAATTAAATGATAATGCTAGATTTTGCGATCGATGCGGAGAAGAAGTAAAAGATGATTTTTTAAATGAATCTAAAATAACATCCGATGAAAGTGAATTAAATCAATTGGAAAAAAACTTGAATATTAACAATAACAAGAAAAAGAGGAAACTAATTATTGTTGGAATTATCTTGTTTATTATTCTATTTTCTATTTTGTTGTCTTATTTTTTTATTTATGGAGTAAGTGAAGAGGAAAAAAGAGCTTTAGAAATAGTGAGATATTTAAGTGATAATTTAAAAGACCCAAGTTCATTATACATAGATGAGATAGGGATTGCATATTTTGAAATGGAGGAACCAGATGGACAAAGAATTGGTGACCCTATTAAATCAGAGGGAACATTTTATAGAATAATATATAATGCAAAAAATTCATATGGTGGTTATGGGGGTTCTAATATATTTTATATGATTGAAGAAAGCCCAGAAACAATATTTGATAAAAAATATTACTTTACAAGTGATTTTGATTTTGATTTTGGTTTTAAAACTATTAATTATTTAGAAGAGACAGATAATTATCTTTACCAAATAGAAAGATTAACATATCTAGAAAACAGGGAAGAAGCATTAAATATTGCAATGAGAGGATTGAGTGTTCAAGCAATAGAAAATATAATGCTAATGGGAAATGATCCAACCTATCATATAGAATTAATAAAAGAACCAATATTTCTAACAGAAAAACAAATAGATAAGATATTAAAAAAACTATAATATTTTTTTGAGAATTGGATTACACATAGAATCACATATGGCTTAAAAAAATCACTAAGGTTCTTCCTATTATAACTCTTACATAACTGAGCTTCATTGATTGATAATATACCAACATTTACAGACAAAGTATTTTAGGAGAAAAATAACTAACAATAAGAAGGGAATTGACCGTATAATGAAAAATAAATTGATTATATTTATACTATTTATATTAATGTTCAGTTTATTAAGTGGTTGTTCTTCATCTAATATAAAATATCAACATATAGAAGGTACAAGCGAGGAATTTAGTAGAGATGTATATAAAGTTTTAAAAGGTTATGAAGATGATCTCAAAAATAATAAGATTGGTGATTATTTCAAAGATGATTTAAGTGGGTTAGATACTGTAGAAAAATTTAATCATGTTAAAACAAATATTTCTTGGTATGAAAATTCGGTTTATAAAAAATTCTTTATAAAGTATTCAGATTCGATACTAAATAAAAGAGAACAAGAGGTTTGGGATATTGTATTTTTCTCATCTTATATTATGGTTAATAGTTATTTAGATCGATGTAGTTATAATGAGATAGAATATAATGATTATGAATTTAAAAAAATACTCAAAGACGAAGCGGAAAATATATTAAAAGAAATACAAAAATAAAAAAGTCTTATAAATAAAATTAAATTAGAAAATTACAAGAAGTGTCAATTTGACGCTTCTTTTTTTATGTAAAAGTAAATCTAGTAAAGATAAAATATTATATACAAATGGCGTGAAATTTACCCCGTTTTTGGGATAGCGTTTTACAAATGACGTGAAAAAAGTACCCTTTTTTAGGATACATAGCAAAAACAGGGGTTACACTTAGAGTATCATAAGCTGAAGGCTGTTTTTCAAAAACAAATGACGTGAAATTTGCCCTATTTTTGAATTATTATTTTACAAATGGCGTGAAAAAAGCACCCCTTTTTAGGATATAAATAAATAGAGTAATAATATTAAATAAATAGAGTAATATATCAGAAAACACAAACCGAGATTACGAAGATTATGTTAGAATATAATGTTGAAATTATTAAAATATAGGAACTAAGATAAATTCAGTGGTATCAATGCTTTATATAATATTTAATTGTATATGAATGTCTATTGACCTTTATAAGACGTTTTGTATTTTAGTGGTATAAATTTACCTAACCTAAATTTACATTAGCCATTTCATATACTGTGACTTCGGAGCAAGGTTTAAATAATACTATTAATATTTATATATAATTGTTTTATAGTATATTACAGACCACTTACTAGAAAAATTTAACTGGTAATAGTTACATGGTTAATCATGATATGATATGATTATTTTGTAAATTTTAAATAGTGGAGGTTTGTCAATGAAAAGGTATATTACTATAATGTTATCAATGTTATTAATGCTTAGTGTAATTATTCCATCTGAAGTAAAGGCAGAAGATTCTATAAAAGTTTACATTGACGGGGAGTTAATTGATTTTTCAGTTGATCCAATTATTAAAAATGGTACAACATTAGTTCCGTTTAGAACTATTTTTGAGGAACTAGATATGATAGTTGATTGGAATCCAACAACTAGAAAAGTAACTGGCAAAAAAAATGGGTTAATAATAGATTTGTTTATAGGAGACAAAAAAGCATATGTTAATGGTAAATCAATAACTCTTTCTGTAGCTCCAGAAGTAGTTAAAGGAAGCACTATGGTTCCTTTAAGATTTTTAGGTGAAGCAAGTGGACAAAAAGTAGAATGGGATGGAAATAATAAAACAGTGCTGATAGCTACTAATAAGGATCCTAATTTTAGATTGTTTAATGCAATTATGGGACACGATTTAGAAAAAGTTGTTGAATCATTAAATGCTGGGGCAGACCCTAATAATACGGAGTTTCATGGTCACTCATATTTAGGATGGATTATGCCATATATGTGGTACACTGAACCAGATTATACTAATCATATTAACATGGTTAAGGCTTTATTAGAAGCTGGAGCTGACCCGAATGCTATAGATGAACAAGGAGGTTCTGTTATGTATCAAGCAATATCACATGGGTCAGTTGAAACGGTAAAATTATTAATTGACTATGGGGCAGATTTAAATGCTGGGTCATCTACTGGTGCCACACCTTTGGAGTATGCAAGGGAGAAGAGTAGGCTGTATACTGATTTGGATGAATCATCCAGACAAAATCTTGAATTAATCATATCTTTCTTAGAAAATCCAGACCAAAATATAACAAGTCTTGTAAAAATTGAAAGTATAAAAGATTTAGAAAATTATTATAACAAAGCTTATTCAGCATTAGATACACCAATGGGAATTTGGCGTTTTGAGTATAAAATTGATAAAAATACTTCTTCTATATTTAGACATGACTATTGGATTCAAGTTGATTGGAGTGGATGTAGTCCTTATGAGATAGAGTATTCAATTGAATACACTAACGAAGAAAAGGGGGAAACTATAGAATTATTAAAGAATTTTCAAGAAGATATTGCAAAAATTGCATTTTCATATTTTCCAGATAAGAAATTTACAGGTGGATTTTACAGTAGTTATTATAAATATCCAAATTTAAAAGTAGGTTATAATTCAATAAGATTTTTAACTTGGGTTAATTATACTAATACAGTATTATTAGATTATTATGAAGCAAATATTACACAATTTCATTGGGATTCATTTATTGATGATTATGTTTTTTAAAATGTATAAGGATATAGTTGAGAAGTGTCAATTTGATACTTCTCTTTTTTATGTAAAAGTAAATAAAGATAAAATATTTTACAAATGACGTGCATTTTACCCCTTTTTTTGAGATAGCGTTTTACAAATGACGTGAAAAAAATTTTTACTGGTAATAGTTACATGGTTAATCATGGTATGATATGATTATTTTGTAAATTTAACTGGTAGGGGTTTGTTAATGAAAAGTAAAATAATTTCATCTGTTGTGGTTATTTTAATATTTACTCTTATTGTAAGTGGGTGTTCTTCATCTAATATAAAATATCAACCAATAGAAGGTACAAGTGAGGAATTTAGTAGAGATGTATATGATGTTTTAAATGGATTTGAAGATGATATGAATAATAATAAGATTGGTGATTATTTCAAAGAAGATTTTGTCAAGCCAGACGAATATGAGTATATTAAAATCAACACATCGTTTCATAAAGATGCCACTTATAATAAATTTTTTACAACTTATTCTGATACAATATTAAATAAAAGAGAACAAGAGATTTGGGATTCTCTTTTTATGTCGGTTGGTATTGTCATTGAATCGTATCTAATAGATTGCAAAAATGGTGATATAAAATATGACGATTATGAATTTAAAAAAATACTTAAAGATGAAGCAGAAAATATCTTACAAGAAATACAAAAATGAAAATTTATAAAAAAATATTAATTAACTTAATCAATATTAATCTTCTAAGCACATAGTTGTGAAATTTTGATACAAAGTAGGGATCAGACATACATAAAATAAAGTAGTTAGTTATTATATTATTAATATTTAAAAAGTAAAATAAAAGCGGTATAGTTAACTGTTACGTA
>CAZSSR010000119.1:0-4558 GCA_964609605.1 uncultured Bacillaceae bacterium
CAAGTCTGAAAAATATTTATTCTTTATTTGCTTTTAAATATAACAATTCGCTTTGAGTAGAATTAACTATTAACCTTGTAATATCAAGGTAAATAGAGCTATTTTCTACTTTCGATAGTTCCTTTTCAAAATCTTCAAGCCAATCAAAATGGTCAATTATTAGTTGTTCAATCTCTTTAGGTGTCTTAAATTTTATTAGATAGGCTAATAATTCTAATAAGAGTGTTAAGTGGTCTGGTAAGCTTTTAAATTCTTCAGGTACCTCTAATTTATAATGATTAAAAAGATATTTTATGTGCAGGGCAGAATCTCCAAAAATATATCCTTTTTGATTATACATTTCATTACTAGGATCATCTGTCCAAACTTTGTAAACTGATTCAATAGGTGGTGCATAAGGTTTTGTTATACCTGAGAAACAATGTGTAAAACAATTTACATAGCTAGTGTAATCTTCCAGTTTATTTTTAAGAGAGAAAGTATTGGGATAGTTATATCCAGCAATGATATATAGTTCTTCTAATCTCTTATCAATAGATCCATTATAAATTTGATAATATAAGTCTTCATTAGGATTTTTAAAAAAATCAGCTAATATTAAATATATCTCTTCTTTAGCTTCCTTTTTTTCGTTTAAGTTGCTCTGCACATAAATCTCTCCTAACTAAAATAGTTGAAATAATTTAGTTGATAGTATTAATTCAACTTGAGTAATTTTTTAATCCTCTTTTGAGTTTTTTCTTTTGTTGCAATATTGTCATCATTCATATCTAAATTGAATATCTTTTCTCCTAATAGATAAATAAGTATAGCTCCACCTAACGCTCCAAAGAAAATTGCCCACTCAGTAATAGATACAGAAGTACTAATATAACCTGTTTTTGCAACATAAGGATCAATGTAGCCTGTTTTTGAACCGAATATATATTCATGGGGTACAATTTGTCCAGCTAAAACAATATCTATACGTGCAAATAGGTTACCGATAATTGTTAATATTCCAGCAGTAAAAACATATTTAGGTTGGAATTTACCATAGAGTAGAATAAGAAATGGTAATCCTAACATTACAATAACTTCAAAGAACCAGAAATTAAAGCTTAAAGGTCCCCATAATAGTGCCATAATAGACTCGTATTGACCAAGTGCTTGCCCATAGAAGTTAGTATAGACGTTCCATCCAGCAAAGAAGACAGCAATTACAATGAATAATGCCATAAGCTTTCCTAACGCTGTTACAATGTGTTCTTCTTTATAGACGAATGTATCGGTAGATGCATTTAAACGATCGATAAGATAAAACATGACTGCTAAAACGCCAATTCCTAGTAAAATTGCTAAGAATATTAAGTAGATTGGAATATAGGGTCCATTCCAAAAAGGTCTACTGACTATAGTACCAAAGACGGAACCTAGGTTACTATGAGCCGCTACATCTACTATAATAACAACTATTCCTAATAGTGCTGCACTCTTATGATCATTCTTAACAACTATTAAATAAAATTCTATTAATAGTAGAAGTAGTAGTAATCCATAAATTGCTCCCATCCAAAAGATGGCTGAAGAGATATTAGGTGATAATAGCATATAAAACATATTAAGTGGTTTACCTAAATCAAATGCCATTACGAAAAAACCCATTATTAGCAGTGCAATACCTGCTAAAAGTGCTCTCTTACCTATTACTTCATATCTATGAATATTAAAGACGTGTCCTAGTGAAGACACAAGAGATAATCCTGCACTAGCACCTACAAAGAAAATATAAAATGCTATTAATCCACCCCAAGGCGCTTTATCGCTTGTACCCAATACATGTTCACCATTTATTAATATATTGAGCCCACCCGCAAGACCAATGACGAAGAGAAAAGAAGCAATTATAAACCAGAGTTTTCGATTATATAACAAAGTTTTCACCTCTCTTTACTTTTTCACGTAGAAGATACGTGGCTGAGTTCCCTTTTCAGGTAATAATTGATATGTTTCATGTTTTGCAAGTAATTTACTTATTTTACTATTTGGATTCTCTAAATCTCCAAATACTCTTACTTCATTCATACACGTAGCAGCACAAGGAGGTTGAAGTCCTAATTCAAGATATTCAGGACACCATCTACATTTTTCTGGAACTCTATCCTCATTTAATTTACGTGCATCATAAGGGCATGCAGTCATACAATATTTACAACCAATACATTTATCATAATCAATAGCTACAATGCCATCTTCTCTTTTATAAGATGCTTGTGTTGGACAAACGCTAACACATGGTGCATTATCACAATGCATACATTGCATTGGAAGTATTTCGACACCGACATTTGGATAGGTTCCTCTTTCTAAGGATTCTAAACGATTATAAGTCATTTCAGGTGATAATCCATTATGTGTTTGACAAGCTAGAACACAAGCATTACAACCAGTACATTTTGATGCATCAATTAATAATCCATATCTAGCCAAATTAGATTACCTCCTTTTTAATGCTTACAATAATTTCTTCAGACATTGTCGATCCAGAATACTCTTCAACCATAACAGGTAAAAAATCGTTTACATTAACTCCGACGTTATATGCTGTCTTATTGTTTGGTGAAAATCCGCCATAAGTTGATGGAATCCAGACACAGTCAGGATGTAATAGCTGAGTTACATGAATTTTTACTCTTTTAGTAGTAATATTAGATTTCACAAGTGCCGTATCACCATTTTTGATATCTAATTGGTCAGCCCTCGCTTTATTCATCCACATAAAAGTACCATAATATCTTTTAGAAACTGCCATTAGGTATTCATTGTTATTAGTCATTGCGTGAGAGTGCCATGGCTGTTTCCCATGAATTAAGCGGAATTCATCTTTTTTCTTGGGATCAGGAGTTACTAATGGTGGTATCCAAGTTGGAACACCTATTTTTCCATTAAGTCTAAATAACTCTGCAGAAAACTGGATTTTTCCAGATTTTGTTTTTAAATTAGGTTTTCCTTTACTATTAGGGAAACTAGCTACCACATTTGCTGGAAGCTCTAATGTTCCTGCCTCTTTTAAACGATCATAAGAAATGTTGAGCGGTTCAATAGCAGCTTTTATGTGATCCTCGATTGTAAATGGATATAAATTGTTATATCCCATTGCATTTGAAATGCCATCCAATATTTCAATAATATTTTTAGTATCATATAACGGATTTACCACAGGTTGTCTTAGAGAAATCTGAGGGTAATCATGTGCCAAATGGCCGGATACTGTGAATGGTCCTTCAAATCTTTCTAAATAATAGTGTTCTGGTAAAATATAATCTGCAGTATAATATGATGTTTCATTCCAATCAATGTTAATAGAAACTACTAGGTCAGCATCTCTTAATTTAACTTGTTGATTTGGATCTGGAGAAGTTCTAACTGGATTATAATTACAAACAAAAACAGCTTTAACTTTTCCTTCTTCAGCTAAGGAAGAAACAATATGAGCTATTCCTCTTGATGGTTCGACTGTTTTATATTGACCATTAACACCAGCGCCATCAACGCGATCCCCTTTTTCAGGTCCAATAACTTCTGGTAAATCTAATTTACCAAAGGAAACACTAGCGCTTGGCATTAAACCGCCTTTTTTATAAAAGTTTCCTACTAAAGCGTTTAAGATAATACCAGCTTGAGCAGTCTGTGTACTATTTTGGAAGTGTGCATGTAAACCATGCCATCCTGGTTCAATAAAAGCTTGAGGTGCATATTTGGCAAAATCTCTGGCAACCTCTCTTATTTTATCAGCAGGTATAGTAGTAATTTCTGCAGCCCATTCAGGTGTGCAGTTTTTATTATATTTCCAAAATTCTTCAAAGTCGTTTACATACTTATTTACAAATGATTTATCATATAAATTTTCGGTAATTAATACATATGCCATAGCCAATCTAAAGGCTAAATCTGTTCCCGGTCTAATAGGAATCCATTCGTCAGCTATCTTAGCTAATTCAGTAAAACGAGGGTCAATAACAATTATTTTTGTTCCGTTTTCTTTTGCTTTTGTAATTCTGTTCATACCATTTGGAATTATACCTCCAGCAAAATTTCTACCTTCAAAAATAATGTATTTCGCATTTTCATGATCACCATTTAGTGATGTACCGGTCATCTGTTCCCAAGCATTAGTCTTAGAGTTAAAACAAGTAGAATATTGAGTTATAAAGTTTGGAGATCCAATTGTATCAAATAGACGGTCTACAAATTCTTTTCTATGTGTTCCATGTTCCATCCATACAACAGAATTACCTGAATATTTAACTACAATTTTCTTTAATTTATCACCAATTTCTTTATAGGCTTGTTCCCATGAAATTGCTTCAAATTGGTTATTGTCATTTCTTTTCATAGGTCCTTGAATTCTATCAGGGGAATATAAGTATGTTGCCATTCCGTGACCACGAGCACAAAGATGACCCATTGATTTTAAATGAATAGGATGACCTTCAACTTTCCAAAGTCTATCATTTTTTACATGTGCAATAATCCCACAATAACTTGTACAACCTTGACAGAATGAAGGGATCTTTTT
>CAZSSR010000120.1:0-4527 GCA_964609605.1 uncultured Bacillaceae bacterium
AAAGGATAAAGTTATCGGACATTCTCTAGCGGCTTCTGTAACGATTTATCCTTCTGCTAATGTTAAAAAATTATTAATAGGTTTTAGTAATTTAGATAAATTATTTATTGTTTCACATGTAGATATAAGTGATTTAAAGCCACCAGAAGATGCGATACTTTTGGAGGGGATGAGTATATTAATCACACAAGCCGATGGTACTAAGTGTGAAAGATGTTGGAATGTGTTGCCTGAGGTTGGTGAAAGAATAGAAAATTTATGCCCGAAATGTACAGATATTATATTAGAACATTACAGTGAATTTTTAAAAAAAGATTAATAAAAAGTGTTTCATTATTTAAAAGGGGTTGAGAAAATTACATACTTTTTCTCAACCCGCTTTTTTATTAAAAAATTATCCGATATTATAATGTAGTATCGTCTTGTATTGCATTTTTATTTTCCAACTGTTCAGAAATTATAGAAAGTTTATCGTATATTTTGAATATAACGATTAAAACTTCAAAATAAATTTTTAATAAAATTGGACCTAGAGTGATAGTTAATAAACCATATATAACTAAACCACTACTTAAAGAAAGACCTAAAATAATTTCTCCTAATCCAAAAAGAATAATCAATATAGCAAAGATATAATATATGATTTTAATTATACTTGGTGTTATAAACTCATCAAAGCTTGTAAGTTTTTTAATAAAATTCATTTTTTACCCTCCTAATTTAATTTCAATGATGATATTCTATTATTTTGGTATAAAAAACTTTGGTAAATGTTTCTTGTTTATTATACATTATATTATATAACAATATTACAAATGAGCAAATTCTTAAATTAAATGGAGGAAAATAAAGATGGTTGAAAAGGAAAAAAAGAATACTCTTGATTCGATTAGTAACAAACTAGATGAATTAGGGACTCAATTAGAAAGAGCTCAAATTGCAGATTATGTACAGTTATTAAACAATCCCAAAAGGTTAATAAAATTAAATATACTTACTGGTATTGCTCGTGGTGTTGGAATAGCCATAGGATTTACCATTTTTACTGCAACAATTATATATGTATTACAAAGTTTAGGGGCTTTGAACTTGCCTATTATAGGTGATTATATTGCAGAAATTGTTAGAATAGTTCAAGCGCAATTAGGTACAGGGGTTAGATAACTATAAATATATTAAAACCTATGCTAAAATAAGTGAGAATATAAAAAAGTACTGGGGGAGACAGCTTGCTTTATTATGTTACAGCTATATTAATAATTACTGCAGATCAAATAAGCAAATGGGCAATTGTTAATTATATGGATTTATATGAAAGCATTCCTATTATTGAAGGATGGCTACATATTACATCTTGTAGGAATAAGGGAGCTGCTTTTAGTATGCTTCAGGATCAACGTTTGTTTTTTATTATATTGACTTCCATCGTAGTAATCATTCTTATATTTTTTATTTTTAAAATATATAAGGAATATAAGTATGTAGCTTTTGCCCTATCCTTGATATTAGGAGGGTCGATAGGGAATCTAATTGATAGAGTTAGAATAGGCGAGGTTATAGATTTTATAGATGTTCAGATAATTAATTTTGCAGTTTTTAATATTGCAGATTCTGCAGTAGTTGTTGGAACAATTTTATTGCTTATTCATATGTTTTTTGCTAAAGAAAATAATATTTTTAAATAGGAGAATTATATTGGAGAAATTCGAAATTTATGATTGGATTGTTACCAAAGAGGATGACGGAAAAAGAATTGATAAATTTTTATCTGCTCAATTTGATGGTTGGTCACGTTCACTAATACAAACATGGATAAAAGAGGGTAACGTTAACGTAAATAATAAAGTAGTTAAGGCTAATCATACAATAGCAGAAAATGACGAGATTATATTAAAAGTTCCTCCGCAAAAAGAATTAGGGATTGAATCAGAGGATATAGCCCTAGATATAGTTTATGAAGATAGTGATGTAATTGTAATAAACAAACCAAGAGGTATGACAGTACACCCAGCACCAGGTAATTATAGCGGAACGATTGTAAATGCGCTATTATTTTATTGTAAAGATTTATCAGGAATTAATGGAGTATTAAGACCAGGTATAGTTCATCGTATTGATAAAGATACTTCTGGATTAATAATGATCGCTAAAAATGATATAGCCCATAAATCACTTGCCGAGCAACTTAGGGAACATTCTGTTAATCGTACTTATATTGCTTTAGTCCAAGGAGTTATTCCACATGACAAAGGCATGATTGATGCTCCTATTGGTAGAGATTCAAATGATCGACAAAAGATGATTGTGACTGCAAATCATAGTAAACAAGCAATAACCCACTTTGTAGTAAAAGAGAGATTTAAAGAGAACACTCTTGTTGAATGTAAGTTAGAAACAGGCAGGACACATCAAATAAGGGTACATTTAAAATATATAGGGTATCCTATAGTTGGGGATAAAAAATATAATTCAAAAAAAGAAAGCAATATATCTGGGCAAGCATTACATGCAAAAACTTTAGGATTTAAACATCCACAATCAGGTCAGTATATAGAGTTCGATTCTGAATTGCCAGAAGATATGACTAATTTAATAGAACAAATAAGGGCTAAGTTATATTATTAAATATACATTGACAAAAACTATTAGTTGAAGGATAATAGCGATAGTTAAATATTCTTTTAAATCAGTCCAGAGAGATTGAAAAGGTAAAGTAAGCATAAGTATTTATGCTAAATATTGATAAGTTAACTTTAACTTTTGTCTTTGCGGGCAAAAGTTTTTATATTTTTATGATCATTTCAAAGGTGGTGCTTGTGGATTGAAGCAAGGAATTCTTTTTGATGAGTCTGCTATAAATCGTGCTTTAACACGTATTGCCCATGAAATATTAGAGAAAAATAAAGGTACAGATGATTTAGTACTTATTGGGGTAAAGACGAGAGGAATTTATTTGGCAGGAAGATTGCGTGAAAAAATTTATGAAATCGAAGGTCATGAAGTTCCGTTAGGGGAGTTAGACATAACCCTTTATCGTGATGACTTATCGGAAAAGGGCAATGAGGCTTTTATTATAGGAACGCAAATATCATTTGATGTTAAAGATAAAATAGTAATTCTTGTAGACGATGTATTATTTACAGGAAGAACGATTAGGGCTGCGCTAGATGCAATAATTGATATAGGTAGGCCAAAGTTGATACAATTAGCTGTTTTGATTGATAGAGGTCACCGTGAATTTCCAATTAGAGCCGATTATATAGGGAAAAATATCCCAACTTCAAGGCAAGAGTTGATTCTAGTCCAGTTAAAGGAAGTAGATGATATCGAACAGGTAGTAATAAAACAAAAAAATACTCTTTAAATCAGTCCAGAGAGATTGTTAAGAAGTTATATTTTGCCCTAATATCTACGTTACTTCGAACTAAAATGATGGGTAAATATATTAAAAGACTTCTTATAATGAAGTCTTTTTTAATAAAAATAACTAAAAAATTAAGCTAGTCTAGGATTATAATCAGTAAAGGAGAGGCATATATGGGAAAGAATCTTTTAAATACTAAAGATTTAACAGTTCAAGAAGTAGATGAGATTATATCCAGAGCAGAATATTTTCACAAGAATAAAAATAATTTAAGCATTAACCAAATTTGTAAAAAGAAATTCGTAACTAACTTCTTTTTAGAGCCAAGTACTAGAACGAGATTTTCTTTTGAAATTGCAGAAAAAAAACTTGGTTGCGAGGTTATTAATTTTCAATCTAATGATTCAAGTATAAAAAAAGGTGAGTCTTTGTACGATACTTTAAAAACACTTGAAGCTCAAGGAATAGACGTAGCCGTAATTAGACTATGCAAAGAAGATTTATTGGAATATTTATCACAAAAGTTATCTCTTACAATTATTAATGCCGGTGAGGGTAAGATAGAGCATCCTACACAAGCTTTGCTGGATTTATATACAATTAAAAAATATTTTAATGGATTAAAAGGTCTAAATATTGCTTTAGTAGGTGATATTGCTCATAGCCGGGTGGCAAGGTCAAATTATAATTTGCTAAAGAAATATGGAGTTAACTTTATTTTTTCAGGGCCTAAAGAATTGATGGTTGAAGATTTTGAGGGTACATATATGTCGATAGATGAAGCAATAAAACACGCAGATATTGTAATGATGTTAAGGATACAATTTGAACGACAAAAGTATAAATATATTACATCTAAAGAGGAATATAATAAAATGTATGGATTTACTGAGGATAGGTTAAAAATTTTACAGCCACATACTATAATTTTACATCCTGCCCCTGTAAATCGTGGTATAGAAATGGATGATTCTATAATAGAACATAAACAATCAAAGATATTCGAACAGATAAATAATGGTGTTTGGATAAGAATGGCAATAATCGAAAAGGCAATTAGGGGGAATTAATTTGGGTATTCTCATAAAAAATGGTGAAATATGGTATAAAGAAAAAATACGATGAGCTAATGGGCGATCAAGAAAAACTCAAGAAAATCCTAA
>CAZSSR010000121.1:0-4498 GCA_964609605.1 uncultured Bacillaceae bacterium
GCTGCTACATCAGTCGCTACCAAAACCTCAATCGTACCATCTTTAAATTTCCTCATAACTGAATCACGCTTTGCCTGTGTAAGATCTCCGTGAAGACCTTCTGCTGAATACCCTCGTTTGCTTAATGCTTCAGATAACTCATCTACACGTCTTTTCGTTCTTCCAAAAACTATTGCCAATTCCGGTGATTCAATATCGAAAATTAAACAAAGAACATCTAGCTTTTGCTTTTCTTTTACTTCCATATAGTACTGTTCTGTATTAGGAACCGTTACCTCTTTTGATAAAACTTTTATTAATTCTGGATTATCCATAAATTTATTTGCTAATCTTTTAATTCTTTCTGGCATAGTTGCTGAAAATAGTAATGTTTGTCTCTTTTCAGGAATCTCAGATAGAATTGATTCAATATCATCAATGAATCCCATATTTAACATTTCATCAGCTTCATCGATAATAACCATCTCAATACTGTCAAGTCTGATAGTTTTTCTGCGTATGTGATCTAATAATCTACCAGGTGTTCCTACAATAAATTGTGGGTTATTTTTTAGTGCTCTTATTTGGCGAATAATTTCTTGCCCACCATAAATAGGTAAAGTACGCACACCTTTATATTGTCCAATTTTGTTCAGCTCTTCAGCTACCTGTACAGCCAATTCTCTAGTAGGTGTTAAAACAATACTATGTATCTTCCCAGAATTTGTAGTAGCTTTCTCTACCATAGGTATACCAAATGCAGCTGTTTTACCGGTACCAGTTTGTGCTTGTCCGATTAAATCTACTCCATCCATAACTAATGGAATTGTTTGATCCTGGATAGGAGTCATTTCTTCAAATCCCATATTCTTTACAGCTTTTATTATATTATCACTTAAACCTAATTCTTCAAACTTTCTCAATTTTTCAATCTCCTCTAATATAAAAATATAAATACACATTCAAAAGACATTCTCCTTAATTCGTTTGGAAAATGTCTTTATATCTTTCATTATAAACATCTTTCGTAATATATATTACCACATATGGACAATTAACGCAAATCATTTTACTATTTGTATGGTTCTTTAATTTTTGAAATAGGCAACAGTAAAATAGCTTGTCGTGCTATTAGAATCTCCCGGTAATATTCGTGCAGAATTACTTTGATTAAGTATAATTTGATTCTCTACCCCTGCTTCGTTCATTATGGTTAGAAGAAATATTATACTAGCCGGTGAATCCATATAATCATTGTTCATATTGCTAATTTGATTAATATCACTAGTTAATAAGGCTTTTTTTGTGACAGAATCCTTTTTATCTGCTTCTTCTAAGGATAAATAATGTGAAAAATCAACAGAGGAAATTATAATATAATTCTTATCTTTAATTTTTTCGAATAATTTCATACCAAGTTCTACAGCAGCGCCCTTTTCGACTGAGCTTGATAAAATTATCGGAACTATTTCACTATTTGGCATAAAATACTTAATGTATGGAACCAAACCAGAGATAGCATGTTCATTTTCCATTAATTCAAAATTTATATCTGCTATCCCATCCTTCACCAGATAATCAACTAAATCACGGTTTACATAGAGCGTACCATACGGAGTGTCCCAATTCCATACCGAAGTATGAACTGTTTTAACTCCCAAGCCATAATGATTTGGTCCTACAACTATCACAATATCTGGTTGTGTAAAAGATAAGCTTTTAAAAAATTCAGCAATTAAGTTATCCGCAGCGAGATGATGGTTTACTATACCCCCATATACCTTATCAGTTGCCAATTCAATTGGTTGGCTATTTAATAACGATGATTTAAACCTTGTATCATCATAAAACTTAGTAGCTAATAACTTTTTATCATCCAATTTGGAAATGTCAGATAAGACCGACATTTCCGCATCTTCAGAAAAAATATCGTTAACCATAAATATAAGCAAAATTATTAATAAAGACAAAACAAGAAATAGTAGTATTATTTTTATAGTTTTACTCATTATTTAATATTTATCACTTCTTGCTTTGATAAATTCATTGAATTGCTTCCGTAATTAATCATTACAGCATTATCTGCTAGATAATTCCCTGGAGCTGCCACTCTTGCGTAATAAGTAATAGATTCAATTTTATTATCCTTATTATAATAATAACCAAAGACAATCCTTTGTTTATCACTGCTTATTGGATTAGATTGCTTTCTACTCATATTGTAATTATTCTCAATATAGCGCAACCCTGCAGGTAATACATCAGTTATTTCGTAATAACCTTCATGAGCTGTCTTTGAAAAACTTGGTGTTAAGGTTATTTTTACAACATCTGACTGATTCAGTGAATCAATCGCATTTCCATTTACTTGATAGGTCCTATTTATCGAATAACTGTTAGTCTGTCCAATCCCACTTTCTTTTAAATTGCCATAATAGCCCACAGCAGCTGTTATTTCTCCATTTATATCAGAGAACTTAAGATTTTTAACCTGCTGATCACTTAAAATTAAACTGAACTGGTCTTTATCACTCAATATAATATCTTTCTTTTCACCATCTAAAGTATAACTAAAGCTAACCTCTTGATCTATTTCTGGCAAATTTTCTTTTATAAATATTAACTGTTCCAAATAAGTTAATATTGTCTCAGTTCTATTATGAGTAACATATTCTAACAATCTATTTTTATCGTCCGCATTTAGTTTTATCGCCATTATTGACATTAATGAAGTTGCTTCTAATAGATCATCTTTATCAATGCCAGTATCAATATAAACATACTCACCAATACTTTTACCATAATTATTCATTACATCAATATACAATTGACTTGCCCCATTTATATCGCCAAATTCCGCTAAAGCAATTCCAAATAGAATCTGTTCTTTAATACTCATCTCTTGATTTTTAATTGCCCCTTGAATATCTAGTAAAACCGGCTCATTTAGACTAGCTAATCCCCAATATGCTGCAGCAATATCAACATTTGAAGCCTCTTTGTTATTTGTTATACTATAAAAATATTCTTTCAAATGATATTCATCAAATGAATCCCTTGCAACAGAAGCCACTTTTGCTGATAATAACACATCACTATCGGCATAAGACAATAATGCAATTCCTCCATCTCCTAATTGAAATTGATCAAATTTATATTCTTCACTAGAAATATATCCTTCGTCAAAATATTCTTTCATTAATTCGTTAGATATTTTTCGCGCAAGTAATTGATCTACTCTATTACCCCAAGTAGCTGATAATGAAGTCAAAGTATTAAAATATAAGGGACTACTTTTATTGTAAAATTTTATGTTAGTAAATCCTTCTGTACCAGTAATTTTTGTGTTTTTGTTTAAATCAACATAATCAACTATATTTGTTTTTAGCATTGAATCAACTACTTCAAACTCTTCCTGAATTCCATCTGAATATGTTCCATTCTTAGCTTCTACAATTATTGTATATTTACCCTTAGATAATTTTCCTAGGTCAATATTAGCGTAATCATTACCTTTTGAATCGGTAGTAAATACCTTGCTGCCTCCATTTTCATCTGTAAGAGTAACCTTATATTTAATATTATCATCATTCTTAGTCTCAGTTCCGTAAGATCTGACTGATATCGAAGGAGTATCCCCAACCATATAGAAATCATTATTAATTAAGGTAATAAAATATGGAAGCTTAGCATTTATGTTTATTTTTCCACTACCTGCTAATAAATCATTAGTTATACCTTGATAAGTTATTCTCCAAGATGTTAGATTATCTGGTAGTTTAAAGCTAACATTGCCCTTCCCATCAGCACCTGTTGTTATCGTTTTAAATTCAGCTGTATCTTTAAAGTCAGACCTGATGTAATCAGAATAATCTCCATATCCACCTTTTTCAGCCATTGCTGATAGATTCATCTCTTTGTGAGAGACAAAATTCTGTATAATACCAGTATTAAAAGTATAGCTATAAATAGATGCAGCTGTATCAACATACTGATCCATTAATGCAAACATTGCTTCATCAACAATACTTAAATTTACAATCGCTTTTTGCGGCTTATCCTGTAAATCCTTAACAACAAACTCTAAATTAACAGTTTCACCAGGTTGATAGCTTTCTTTATCTGTCTTTACAGAAAGATTTAATGATTTTTCCGTATAGTCATAGTTAATTCCTTTCGTACCAGCAAGGTATATATTCTTCCCATCAAAATATACGGCTGAATAATAGAAATTTGGAATGTCGTTTTCATTAAAGACAAAGCTGTTTTTAACACTCTCTGATATATTAAAACTTTGCAATCCATCCTTTAATTTAAGATATAATAATTTATCCCCAGTGATTTCCTTAACATCTTCTTCGTTGCATAATAATTTAAGGTTTACTGGTTCACCGATTTTATAATCATATTTCTCGTTATCCTCTTCAGCAATATAATAATTTTTCATTCCATAATAGTTATTATTATAAATATATCTATACATATATTTATCTTGAACAACCTTACTACCATTTGTGTC
>CAZSSR010000122.1:0-4495 GCA_964609605.1 uncultured Bacillaceae bacterium
AGGTCTAAATTCAAGAAAAACATCTTCTCTAATAATTCCTGAATCGTATTTAACTTGAGTCGGGTTAGAATTAACAATATTCTGCTCCTTATTTGAAATAAACTCACCTGTTAGCGAATTGTATTTGCCTTTCTCAGTTATAAAACTTTTATTATTAAAAATTACAAGTGCTTCAGAATCAGAGAATATATCTGTACCCATGAAAAGTCTTGAATCGTAATCAAGTCCAAGCAAATTAGAAAGTGTTGGTATAATGTCTAGACTCGAACATGGTTTATCTATAGTAATTGGTTCCATATCATTTGTATATAGAATAAAAGTACTTTCATAAAGCTCGAAATTTTCTTCGGCTTTATGACCAATAAATTCTTCTATTGTTTCCTCATTAAGTCCATAAGGATAATGATCGGCACTTATTGCAATAAGAGTTTTATCAGCAATACCTTCTTTTTCAAGCTGGTCTAATAAATATTCAAGAGCCTTATCAAACTCAACTTGAGTGGCAAGATAAGCTTTGGCTTGTTCTGAATATGTTAAGTCCTTAACATATTCCTTGTTTTTTTGTGCCATATTATTACCATAAAAGTTATATTGCATATGACCGCTTACTGTTAGGTAATAGATATGGAATGGTTCATTATTTATATATTCAGGAATTGTTTTTTCTATCATTTCAAGATCAGATGCAGGCCATATCTTTGTAACTTCAAGGCCGTTTCCAATCCCTTTATAATCATAACCTAAATTGGGATGGGATAGATTTCTATTGTAGTAAGTGTAAGTATGATTATGATAGGCTAATGTTTTATAATCTAACTTTTTTAACTGATTTCCTAAAACGTAAGGCAGATCAATTTTGGCCGATTCAGTAAAACTCCAAACACCTTTTTTTGGGAGCAAGCTTGTTAATGTGGCATACTCTCCATCAGAAGTGCTTACATCCCATAAGGGAACATAAAAGTTTGTAAAATTATAGCCTTCATTAACCATTTTATAAAGAGTAGGTGTAATATTTTTATCAACAGCGTAAGGAGAGAAGCTTTCAGCCACAATATGAATTAAATTGTATCCTTCATATATACCAGTGTACTTATTTTTTGCAGTAGGTTCTACATTTGAGAAATAATTATGCATTTCAATTATTTGTTCATCATTTTCATTTGATATAAGTTTATTAAAATCAATATCTAAGACGTTATATTCAATTTCTTCAACTGTGTTTTCATCATATGTATTTTCATTGATTTCATTTTCTTGGTATGGATTGTAAGCAGTTACTTCTGAAATATTTAGTGAAGGTGACCATTTAAAAATTTGCCTTTGCAAATCCAACCTCATGTATGTAATCATACCAAATTTTTCAACTGATAGAACAGGGTTACTATTTTTAAAATATAAGTCATAAGATGAATTCTGACCTTTATCTCCAACATATATGGTAGTAAAACTTATTGCATATAGAGCTAATATAGAAACAATTAATATACTTCTAGAGAGTCTAGTAATTGTATTAAAAGGTAATATTTTCGTTCCAAAAGCTAGTATAAAAATAGCGGGCATAAAGAATAATATTATCCATACTAAATTTTGCATAGTTACATCATTAATTTGTTGTCTAAAATCTAAGATTTGAGAGGAATTTCCAACTGAGTAGAAACTATAGAAAGTTTTAAAAATATTAAAGTAAATAAGCTGGGATGAGAAAATTAGACCAGTCAGGGCAAGAAAGATGAATGAACAAATATAGTTAATTATATTATGGAAAGAACTACATATTACGAAAAATATAATTGCTAAAATAGTTGAAAATAATAAAGCAACAACAAATCCAAGTGATAGAATGTTTTGTATGGAAGCAATTCTTAATAAGAATTCCATAAAAAATAATGAAAATATAAAATATAATAATAGTTTAAAATTTTCTAAAGTTTTTGGCATATAAAAATACATCCTTTCATCGACATTTTATCATATGCCAGCTATAATATTGAGTAATTTTTTATTTCTTTTTAATTAGAGAACATGGTTTGTAGATTCTGTTATACAAATATATAATTAAATTTAATATTTATAAAAAAAGATAAAAGCGGGTGATGGCATGGATTATTTTATATTATTCTTAGAGGGGATTATAACTTTTATTTCACCATGTATTCTTCCAATGTTACCTATTTACTTATCTTATTTCGCAGGACAAAATGGCGAGGGAACAAGAAAAAAAGCTCTAATTAATTCACTTGGCTTTGTTTTAGGATTTACGATTATATTTGTTTTACTTGGAGCGTTTACTGGAACCGTGGGTGGTTTTCTTAGAGAATATAAAACTGTTGTAAATATTATAACAGGTATTGTAGTAATATTTTTTGGATTAAATTTCATGGGAATACTCCGCATTCCGTTTCTTACTACTAATAGGAATATAAATATAAAAACAAACGATATGAGGTTTTTATCATCAGTATTATTTGGGATTGTGTTTTCAATTGCGTGGACTCCTTGTGTGGGTGCATTTTTAGGTTCTGCTTTAATGTTAACTGCTTCAACAGGTGGGAGTTTAAAAGGGATTTTTATGTTATTTAGTTTTTCGATGGGATTAGGTATTCCTTTTATTATAAGTGCTGTTTTAATTGATAGATTAAAATCAACCTTTGATTTTATAAAGAAAAATTATCGGGTTATAAGCTTTCTATCTGGAGGATTTCTTGTTATAATTGGTATTCTTATGGTAACAGGTTATATGGATTATTTTCTATCTTTACTTTCATTTTAGGAGGATATAATGAATACAAAATTAAAAACAATATTAGGAATATTGATCTTTATCGCATTTTTAAGTGTTGCGTATTTTGCATATACTTCTTTATCAGATGATTATAAATTAGATGATGAGAAGGAAGCTAATACGGTAATTGAAGATGAAAGTTCTAATTTAGAGGGAATGATAAATCCTGCACCGGATTTTACTGTCTTTAACTTAGATGGAGGAGAAGTAAAGCTATCAGATTTTATTGGTGAAAAACCAATTGTATTAAATTTTTGGGCATCTTGGTGTCCTCCTTGTAAGACTGAAATGCCATATTTTAACGAGGTATATGCTGAACTAGGGGAAGAAATTGAATTTGTCATGGTGGATGTTGTCGATGGTAAGCGAGAAACAAAAGAGAAGGGACAAAAATATGTTGAAGACGAGGGCTTTGATTTCCCAGTATATTTTGATATTTCAGAGGAAGCTGCCAATGCTTATAACATAACATATATTCCAACTACGATTCTTATTTCTAAGGAAGGAAATATTGTTTCAAAATATCAAGGTACTATTGATAAAGATACGCTACTTTCTGGAATTGTTTTATTACAATAATTAATAGATAATATAAAAATAGAAATATCATTATTTTATAATAATGGAGAAAGTAATCTTGAAATAGATTCTTTTAATCTAATTATAATACCTCTATTTTGATATCTTTTAGCAGTTAATTCTAAGCAATCAAATATATCTTTTTCAAAAATCGCAGCTAATTCTATAGCTGTTTTTTTGTTATAAATAAAAGCATTTACTTCAAAATCAAGTCTGAAAGACCTTATATCCATATTTGTCGTTCCAACAGAAGCTACTTTTTTATCTACAATAATTGCTTTAGCATGAAGGAATCCTTTTTCATATGTATATATTTTTGCACCTACCTTTATTAATTCGCCTGCATAATAATATGTTGCCCAATAAACAAACAGATGATCAGGTTTATTGGGAATCATTATCCTTATATCTATACCTGATAATGCAGCTATTTTTAATGATTCTCTTAAACTATCATCAAGAATTAGATAAGGTGTTTGAATATAGATACTTTCCTTGGCATTTTCTATCATGCTAAGAAAACCATATTTAATATATTCCCATTCAGAATCAGGTCCGCTTGATACTATTTGCACACCGATATTTCCATTATTTTTTGGTGTGTTACGTTGATCTATTTCTAAATTTATTTTCTGCTTTGTAGTATAACGCCAATCTAATAAAAATCTTAATCGTAGTGCTAAGACAGCATCCCCTTGGATTTTAATATGTGTATCTCTCCAGAAGCCAAATTTTTTATTTTTTCCCAGGTATTCATCACCAATATTCATACCACCAACAAAACCTATTTTATTATCAATTATTGCTATTTTTCTATGATTTCTATAGTTAATGCGTAAATTAATAATTTTTAATATTGATGGAAAGAAAATTGCGTATTCTCCACCGGCATCTATAAAGGGTTTAAGAAATTTTTTTTTAAGCATACGCGAACCTAATCTATCATAGATTAATTTAATTTCAATTCCTTCTTTAGCTTTCTTAACTAACGCATCTCGAAATTTAGTTCCTAATTCATCGTTTTTAATTATAAAATATTCAATATAAATTTGTTTTTTCGCATTATTTATTGCATCAAACAATGCTTTAAATTTATCATTACCATTTGTATATATATCTATACTATTATTTTCA
>CAZSSR010000123.1:0-4483 GCA_964609605.1 uncultured Bacillaceae bacterium
ACCATATATAACTCTGTAGTAATCGGCATATCAATTTTATATTTTTGTGACAAGTAATAAGCAGCTTTCGTAGCCTTAACACCTTCTACAACCATACCCATTTCATCTAATACAACATTTAGTTGCTTCCCTTTACCTAAGCTATATCCTGCTCGCCAGTTACGACTATGCTTGCTTGTACAAGTAACAATCAAATCACCAACACCTGCTAAACCAGAAAAAGTTTCTGGTTTAGCCTTTAACTCTATCCCTAATCTAGATATTTCAGTTAATCCCCTTGTTATTAATGCAGCTTTTGCGTTATCACCATAACCTAAACCATCAGACATTCCTGCCGCTAAAGCAATAATATTCTTTAACGAGCCTGCAAGTTCAATACCTATTATATCATCATTCGTATATACTCTAAATTCGTTGTTCATAAAAATATCTTGCACTTCTTGAGCAATTGAATGGTTGATGCCTGCTACAACAATAGTGGTAGGTAATAGTTTGCTTACTTCCTCAGCATGACTTGGTCCCGATAAAACTAATATATTATCTTCTGGCATTTCAGGTAACTCCTCATGAATAACCTCACTCATTCTATAGTATGTGTCTAATTCAATCCCTTTTGCAGCATGAATAATTATAGTATTCTCCGATATATAAGGTTTTATATCTTTGCTAACTTTTCTCATTGCATGAGATGGCACTACTAATAGAATATACTTTTTATCCTTCAAGACAGCCTCCATGTTATTACTTGCAGTAATATTTGAAGGTATTTTTATATCTGGTAAAAAATCATTGTTTGTTTTATTAATATTGATTTCCTCTTTTTGTTTATCGAACAGCGTAAACAAATCTACTCCATAACCATTATTAGCCAAGACTATAGACAAGGCAGTTCCCCAACTACCTGCACCTATAACAGCAATTCTTTCATGCTTTTTCATATTTTTCTCCCCTCCTATTATTTGTCTTCCTCATTCTTTTTTCTCAAAATTATATGGATTGGTGTTCCTGTGAAATCAAATGCATCACGTATTCTATTATCTAAGAATCTTTTATAAGAAAAATGTACAAGCTCCGGTTCATTAACAAATACGACGAACGTAGGGGGTTTGACACTAACCTGCGTAGCATAATTTATTTTTATTTTCTTACCTTTAACTGTAGGAGGTGGATTGATAGCAATGGCATCATAAATAACATCATTTAATACAGATGTTTTTACTCTATAAGAATACGCTTCGGATACTTCAATAACCTTAGGCAGTATCAAATCAACCCTTCGAGTAGTTAAAGCAGAGACAAAAAGAATAGGCGCATAAGTCATAAACTGAAATGCATCTCTAATTTTTACAATAAATTGCTGCATAGTTTTATCGTCTTTCTCAACAATATCCCACTTATTTACTATAAAAATACATGCTCTACCAGCTTCGTGCGCATACCCTGCAATTTTTGTATCTTGCTCGATAATCCCTGTAGAACCATCAATTACTATTAATGCAACCTCACAATCTTCTATCGCTTTTAAAGCTCGTAAAACACTATATTTTTCTGTTTTTTCATATACTTTACCTCTTTTTCTCATACCAGCTGTATCCACTAAAACATAATCTTGTTCAGGAGTCGAAAAAAAAGTATCAATAGCATCTCTAGTAGTTCCTGGCACAGTACTTACTATAACACGTTCTTCGCCAAGTATAGCATTTACTAATGATGATTTACCCACATTCGGTCTTCCAATAACAGCCACCCTAATAGTGTTTTCATCAACCTCAATTCTATCCTCAGTAGGAAAATAAGCCACTACTTCATCCAACAAATCACCTAATCCTGTTCCATGAGCTCCGGATATAGCAAATGGTTCCCCAAAATTAAGTTCGTAAAAGTCATATATAATCTCTTGCATTTTTATATTATCTACTTTATTTACAGCCAATACGACAGGCTTTTGTGATTTATATAAGAAATTCGCAATTTCTTTATCTATACTTGTTATACCCGTCTGACCATCAACCATAAAAATAATAACTTCTGCTTCTTCAATAGCCAATTCGGCCTGTAATTTTGTTCTTCTTACAATTTCATCTTCAGAATCAATTTCTATCCCGCCAGTATCGATTATATTAAACGAATGATTAAGCCACTCACTACTGCTGTATATTCGATCTCTAGTAATGCCAGGCTTATCCTCGACTATAGATATTCTTTGACCTGCTAAACGATTAAAAATAGTGGATTTACCTACATTTGGTCTACCCACAATTGCTACAACTGGTTTTGCCACAAGAAAACAACCTTTCTAAAGAGAACTTTACTTAATAAGTATATATTATTATATACTTATTTTTAGTTCAATCAATAATTACCTTTGAAATCAATCAGTTAAAAAAAATAACCCAATATCAAATCAGGTTATCAAAGTATAATTTTATTTTAAATTATTTAATTTATCCCCAAAAATATCACCTAGTGTAACATTCAAACTTTTATTATCAAGAAATTCTTTTGACAATTCGTCTAATTGATATTCCTCAGCTTCACGAATACTTAAACTTACTCTTTTTGTATCAGATATAATATCTAATATTTTCACATCTACTACTTGACCTGTTTTTAAGACATCGTTTGGATTAATAATATGTTCGTTAGATATTTGCGATATATGTACCAATCCCTCTATATATTGAGATAATTCAACAAAAGCACCAAAATTCGTTACTCTTTTGACAGTTCCCTTATAGACATCTCCAATATTAAATGACTCAATTGCTTTATTCCATGGATTTATCAAAGTTTCTTTAATACTAAGACCAATCTTTTGATTTTCTAAATCTATTTTTAGAACCTTAACATTAACCTTATCGCCTTCTTTGAAAACATCCTCAGGTTTCTCTACACGTTCCCAAGATAACTCAGATACATGAACTAGCCCATCAACACCACCAATATTAACAAATATCCCAAAATCAGCTATACGTCGCACAACACCTTCAATTATTTCCCCTATTTTAAGCTGATTAAGCAGTTCTTCTTTTATCTTGCTTTCTTCTTCTAATTGAATATCTTTATGAGATAAAATAACTTTGTTCTTTTCTTGATCTATCTCAATAATTTTAACATCTATCATTTTATCCTTACAATCATTTAAATCTTCAATATAATTTTTATCTATTAATGAAGCAGGTATAAAAGCCCTAACACCTAAATCAACAACTAATCCACCTTTTACAACATCAGCTACCTTAACTTGAAAAATTTCAGCAGATTCAAATTTCTTATTTAATACTTCCCAAGCTCTTACACTATCCACATTCTTTTTGGACAATATTATTTGTTCACTTTCATCATTGATAGATATTACTTCTAAATCAATTTTATCTCCTATATTTAGAACATCACTTATTAATTCTAGATGTAGGTTCGAAATTTCGCCCATTGGTAAGATTCCTTCGAATAAATAGCCTATATCTACTATAGCCTGTTTATCCTCAATTTTTGAAACCACACCACTTACAATCTGCCCTTTTTGTACCACTGGAACATCAATCATTTCTTTATCCATTTCTTCCGTCATCATAATTCCTCCTTGAAATACATAGCTCGATTAAATTCAAATTTCATTATACTATAACTAAATATACTATAACTAAATAAAATTTTTAATTTAAAACAAATATTGAAAATTTATTAATTCAAAATAATTTAAAATTAAAAATAATAATAATAAAGTAAAAAAAACAATTAAAATACCTATAATCTTCCATATATTTAATTTAATTTTTTCAAGTTCATAATCTCTTTTTATATAGATTAACACGATCAATCTGATTGACTTAAGTAAAAAAATTATAATAATAAAATATATTAAGATATAAACTAATAATTCCATTATTCATTAATACCATCGATCTGTTCTTTGATTTTTCCCATCATATATTCAGTAACCTCAATAGTTTTCTCTGAAGATATTTTTTCCTTTTTATATATATCTAATGATACAGGTTCCCCAATTTGTATTATTATTGGTTGAAATAATTTATATTCTGAAACAATACCCACTGGTATGACAATAGCATCTGTCTTAAGAGCTATATAAGCTGCTCCAGGTAATCCTTTACCAATTTTGCCATCTAAACTACGAGTTCCCTCTGGGAAAATGCCTAACACCTTTTGATTATTAAGAAAGTCTATTCCTCTTTTTAAAGCTTTTCTATCACTGCTATCTCTCTTAACAGGAAAAGCACCTAATAACGATAATGTCAAACCTACGATTTTATTATTAAACAATTCCTCTTTAGCCATGTAATGGATTTCTCGATCAATAGCACAGCCTACTATTACTGGGTCAAAATTACTTATATGATTTGAAATTAATATTACTGGACCATTTGAAGGAATATTTTCTTTACCTCTAACATCAAAATTATAAAACAATTTTAGATAAATCCTTAATATTATCCTTACAAATTTATAAAATTTCAAATAT
>CAZSSR010000124.1:0-4466 GCA_964609605.1 uncultured Bacillaceae bacterium
TAAGTGGTTGTACAATTTTTAATATGGTTTATGACCGAGATATTGATTCTATTATGCCTAGAACTATAAAAAGACCATTATCAACTGGAACAGTTAGCGTTCCAAACGCGATACTAGTAGCAAGTATTGTTACTGGTTTGGGTGTTGGCTGGGCATTTACAATTGATGCTTTATACGGCTGGATTATATTAGCTGGGTTATTCCTTGATGCTATTTTATATACTGTAGTATTAAAGAGATATACTCCTTATTCAATTATCTGGGGTGGTTTATCAGGTGGTATGCCGATATTAGCTGGTAGAAGTCTTGGTTTAGGGTATATTGATTTAATCGGAGTATTATTAGCTTTAGCGATAGTATTTTGGATACCTACTCATATAATGACATTTAGTATCAAGTATGCGGATCAATATGAAAAAGCAGGTATTCCAACTTTTCCATCAGCTTATGGTGTTGATGTGACTAGGAAGATTATTGCTGGATCTACAGTCTTAGCTAGTTTTGCTATGATAACTGCAGCCCGTTTAATTGAAGTTCAAGGGTACTATTTAATGTTTTTAATATTATGTAGTATAGGGCTAGTAGGTTTAGCGACTGTAACTGTATTAGGAAAATCACTTAAGTTAAACTTTAGCTTATTTAAAGCTGCTTCTTTATATATGTTGGGGTCTATGCTCCTACTCATTTTTGCGATATAAATTTTTTTGTGTCACTAATTAAATAGTAAAAAGCCCTTCGGCAAATTGAGGGGCTTTTTATGAAAATAATCTCACAATATACATGGATTTATTACATGTTTGTAATAAATGTGAATAAAAGGGGAAAATACACTTTTATATTTACGGATATATGAACTAATTTGAAGGGGTGATTTAGATGGCTAGTAAGTCTCCAGGGCGTTTGCAATACTTATTTACTTCTACTAAAGGACTAATTTTAATGGCGGCTGCTTTTATCAGTATTATAGCTGCTATTTGGGCAACCTTATCTGGTCCGATGGTTGAATGGGGAGTACGAGATATTACTGTAGATTTATTAAACATGGATTTAATTCAAGCAGAAAGAGAAGGACGCTTAGTAATGCTTTACCATTCAATAGCTATGATTATAACGGCAATTGTAGTTTACCTTATAACAGCTGTTGTTCCAATGGATAAGACTTATGCTAAATGGTCAAATGGTCTTGTAACGTTTGGTTACTATTTAACAGTATTTCCTGGAATGGCATTTGCATATTTTGGTCATGAGTGGACTTTACATGGTGTATATTTAGTTGGTTTATCGATAATTTTCTTGGTTGGTTGTATATTAGTGGTAGCTATCTGGCCGTGGAATAAAAAGTATTATTTAAAACCAGATTCAAAAATGTTTGTAATGAAAAGCGGCTTTAGCTGGGAAAGATTCACTTTTTGGTTCGTAGTTATATGTGCAATAGTTTCAGCAGCCTTCGGTGCTTGGTCAGGTTCACATTTTGGAAATGGTTTTACAGCATTTTTAGCTGAGGATACAGTTCGTGAAAATGATAAAACTTATTATATGAAAGCAATTGTTGGTCATTTGCACATAATGCTTGCGTTAATAGGAATATTTGCGACCTTAATAGTTGGCAGATGGTTAGATTGGAAAGGTATATTGCATAAATTAGGTATGCCTGGATTTATAATAGGGTCTTTATTTCTAACATTTGGATCACTTTCTGTAACTGTTACAGAAGCAGCACATACATTTGTATATGTTGGGGCAGTATTTTCTATGACAGGTGGATTATTCTTAGTAATTTATGGTATGCCGAAAATTACTAAGGATAGGCTAAAAGAACAAGGTTTTGAAGGAAAAGCAGGATTTTGGAATACCACTAAAGCACTGTTACATGATCCTTTAAAATTCGGAGTTCTATGGCAAATGATTTTTATGAATTTTACAACTAGTTTTGTTGGTATTTTTATGGCGGCAAAATTGGAGGATATTTTCAGAAGTGAACTATGGAATCATCGTGAGGAAAGAATTGAGCTTACTGGTCACTGGCATATATTGGCGACAATTATTGCGATAATGATATTGTTCTATTATGCTGATAAAGTTAATCTACAAGGAAAGGCTCGACAAATTTTTGGGTGGACAATTTTAATTGGCTCAGATTTGGCCTTTACTGCAATTACAATATTTGAAATGAAACGATTATTTATAGAAGAGTATGCACAACAGGCTCTTGTAAATAACTTGATGTTACTGGCGGATATTGGATTAGCTGCAGTAATGATTGCTTTAGCAGTATTTATGGTATGGCGTCTAGTTGATTTATTGAAAAAAGATGGTACTTGGAAGTCTGATGTACTTGTAGAAGAATTTATCGTAACAGGTTCATCGATTGATGATCCAAGAAATACAGGAACATTAGCTGCTTATAGAGATCAAATTAGCTAGTTAAAGTTAATATTTTGTAGTGATGTTAATTAAGTTTCAAGAAAGTACTAAAGCCTCCACTTAGATAGTGGAGGCTTTAAATATTATATATAGTAACTGAAATTAGTCCTGCTTTTGAACTTTAAAATCGTATAGATAACTCTTGTAGTATTTAATACTTGAAAAAAACAATGCACTTCCTATGCCTAAATATAAAATAGAAAGTAAATTTTTCGGTATAATAGTTGTATTTCTCATGAATATACCTAACGACATCATAAATACGATTATAGCGTATCCACTCCATTTTTGAAGAGAGAATAGGCATACTTTAGATTTGGTTTTAATAATAATTCTTTGGATATTATTATTAGCGACTAAGCTAAACCCAAATTTATGAATTAAAAATCCTAATAAAATACCTAGTGCGAAATAAATGATTTTATAGTCAAAGTTATAATTAAATATCCATCTTATAGCTAAGCTATCCAAAAACATTCCAACTACACTCCACATTAAGCCAGATATTATTAATAGATACTTCTTGTTCACACCTGGTTTATATTTGTCAAAATCAATTTTTTTAATTTTTTTGGTAAAAGATATCATGTACTTTCCCCCCTCAGTTAAAACATGCTTATAATATATATATATCTTTAGATGTTTTCTAGAAACAAATGTAGTAAAATAAATATACAACTAAAATATAAATTTTACAATAAGTGTAGAATATATATAAAGAATATCATAAATAATATTGGGAATAAAATTGAGATGAATATAATAAATCAATATTGTACTATGGAGGAATTTGTGATGGATTTAATTAAACTTAAAAAAAATGGAATAAATGGACGTGATAAAAATGATAGCGGATTCTCCATAGATAATTTAAAGGGTGTATCCTTTTTTAAGTATTTTAACCAAGAGGAGTGGGCAATTCTTAAAAATAATTTATGCAATTTTAAATATGAAAAGGATGAAAATATTCTACTTGAAGGTGATAAAGAGGAAGAAAAACAGGGGATATATGTTGTTTCAAACGGAAGTGTATCGGTTTCTAAAAGTTCCCTTAATGGAAGATATTATCATGTAAGGGTATTAGAACAGGGAGAACTATTTATCAATCCGGGTCTTTTTGATGGTGGTCCAAGTCCAGCTACACTTAAAGCTATTGAAGATACTCAAATCTTTTATATTCCTCGCAATGTTATTTTGCCAATAATATCAAAAAATAATAAAGTCTCAGAGGGAATATATTTAATTGTTGCAGAAATTATACGCAGTGCAATATCTGTTATAGATGGCTTAGCTTTTAAGGACAATTATAGTCGCTTAGCTTCATTTCTAATTAATGTATCAAAAAAGGATGTTATAAATAGGAACCAATTTTCCTTGCAATTTATATCTAGTTGTATTAACACCGTTCCAGAAGTTGTTAGCAGAGGTCTAAAAAAGATGGCCGATGATGGTATAATTGAAATAACACGTACAAAATTAATAGTTAAGGATAGAGAAGGATTAGAAGATATCGCATCTGAATAATAAATAAAATACTTGACAAAAGTCGTGGACGCCAACTCTTTAAACAAAGTACTATTGCCTTAAGTGATAGTATTTTTTTTGTGTAATCCTAAACATTTTTTCTTATAATTTTAGTTTTTCTAATTTTTTACTCTAAAATTTATGTTGAGGGTAAAAAATTGAAATAAAAAAGAGATATAAATAATAATTAAAATGGGGAGGGTTTTAAAATGGTTTCAGGTGCTTTAAGCAAAAAATCTTTAGTAGGAGGAATCGTTTCATTATTAGGTGGTTTAATTGCTATAATAGGTAATTTATATTTATTTTTAGATCAATATCCTGCTTTAAAGATTGGTTTTAAAGAAGCTAATAATATGCCTGGTGTAAAGGTTGTGACTTGGTTACTTCCTGCAATGAGTGACATAATAATGATTGCAGGTACTGCACTAATAATTGCTGCACTTGGTTTTTTCACTAAGAAATCATGGGCAGTAGCTGTTTCAATTGGTGCTTGTGTCTTGGGATGATTAGGAACATGG
>CAZSSR010000125.1:0-4448 GCA_964609605.1 uncultured Bacillaceae bacterium
ATATCCACTAGCTCTTTTTCTGATATTTTTCTAATAGCCTGCGTTAATGCATAGCTAGTTGCTAATGTATCTGCACCAGCAAAGGCACGGTCAGAAATTACAATTCCCTCATCAGCACCCATTTCTACAGCCTTTTTAACAACACTTGCTGCCATAGGTGGACCCATTGTTAAAACGGTTACCTTACCGCCATGTATTCCTTTTAATCTTACTGCTTCCTCAACAGCATGTGCATCATAAGGATTTAAAATCGACGGTGCACTTGTGCGATCAAGGGCATTTGTAATTGGATCTAATTTAATTTCAGTAGTATCTGGGACTTGTTTTATACAAACTAAATAATGCATCAATCTATCACACCTCTTCTTTATAAATTATGTCTAAAATCATTTACTTTTAACACTATATTGAAAAAACCTTACAATCTAATAAGTAAATTATCTATGTAAATTCATCAAAATCAATAATAACATAATTATATTAATAAGTAACTAATACAACACTATTACTAGTTTTTATTGTCTAAAATTAAAACAATATGAAACTTTAACTTATTTTTATCGTATATTCATATATAGTAAGTAGTAGGTTTTTACTGCACTAACCATAAAAGGGATGTGATGTAATGATAGCTATTGGGTCTGGTTTAATAATTATTGCACTACTCATTTGGATAATTGATCCTATTTATGCTGTTTTTGCTAATATTATACCTCATGAGAGTTATATTATTGGAGCACTAGCTATTGGAGTAATTGGTAGTATATTAGTTCTTTTAGGTGTTGCTTATGACCGTTATAAAGAATATAAGGAGGATGAAAAAGATAATGATTATCGTAAATATTGAAGATATACCTGGTTACAAAGTTACAAAAGTTCACGGATTGGTAAAAGGCAATATAGTTCAATCAAAACATATTGGAAAAGATATTATCGCAGGATTTAGAACAATAGTTGGTGGGGAAATTAAAGAGTATACAGAAATGTTAACTGATGCTAGACAAAAGGCTACAGCACAAATGGTAAAAGAAGCTGAACATATGGGTGCTAATGGAATTCTTAGAGTAACCTATACAACTGCGCAAATCATGCAAAATGCGTCCGAAATTTTAGCTTATGGAACTGCAGTCACTTTAGTAGAAGAGAAATAAATAGTTATGTTATAATATATAATATGTGATAAATATCACTAAAATAGTAAAATGGAGGTTGTTAATAATGAAATGCTTAAAAGAAACAAAAACAGCTGAGAATTTATTAAAATCTTTTGCAGGTGAATCCCAAGCTCGCAACCGTTACACTTTCTTTGCTTCTATTGCTGATAAGGAAGGTTATAAACAGATAAGAAATATATTTTTAGAAACTGCTGATAACGAAAAAGAGCATGCGAAAAGATTTTATAAATTCCTTTTAGAAGGTTTCAAGAATGAACTTCCTGCTGAAATTGAAATTAATGCTTCTTATCCAGTTGCGCAGGGAACTACATTAGATAATTTAAAAGCTTCAGCTAATGGAGAAAATGAAGAATGGTCTGACCTATATCCTGCATTTGCTAAGATTGCAAAGGAAGAAGGTTTCCCTGAAATAGCTGCAGTATATACAATGATAGCATCAGCAGAAAAAAGACATGAGACTAGATTTAATAAATTAGCTCAGAATTTAGAGGATGGAACTGTATTTAAAAAAGAGAAAAAGGTCTTATGGAAATGCGGTAATTGCGGTTACATACATGAAGGTTTTGAAGCTGTAAGTGAATGCCCAGCATGCGCTCATCCACAAGCTCATTTTGAATTATTCGTGGAAACATATTAATTTTAAATTTAAACCGATTATTCTGATTTTTATTCTTTCAGAATAATCGGTTTTTCTTTGAATTACCTTTAACTGCTTATACACATTCAACAAATAAGGTTTGATTATATTCTTCTAAAGCATATTTTAATATATCCATAGAAGTTCGTAAGTCTTTTTCATTAAGTACATAAGCAATTCTAACCTCATCAATTCCTAATTCCTCTGAACCATAAAATCCATGAGCAGGTGATAACATAACTGTTTCATTATTTATATTAAAATCCGTCAGAAGCCACATTGAAAATTCTTCAGCATTGCTAACAGGTAACTTTGCAACAATATAAAATGCACCATTAGGCTTTTCACACTTTACCCCTGGTATTTTTGTTAGCTCTTCATAAATAATATCCCTTCTTTTTTGATATTCATTTTTAATATCCTTAAAATAATCAAGAGGCATTTCATATAAAGCAATTGCGCCTATTTGCTCTAACGTAGGACAACAAAGTCTGCCCTGACACAATTTTAATATATTTTTAATTAAATATTTATTTTTACTAAGAATTGCTCCTATTCTCGTCCCACAAGCACTATACCTTTTAGAAATACTGTCGATAATCACTACACGATCTTCAACATCTTTAATACTTCCAAAACTTATAAATGGTGAATCATCATAAATAAATTCTCTATATACTTCATCAGAAATTATAAATAAATTATGTTTCTTAGCTATGTCTGCTATCATTCTAATTTCTTCCTCATTATAAACGACACCAGTTGGATTACCAGGATTAGAAAATAGAATTGCCTTTGTTTTTGGATTAATAAGTGATTCAATCTTTTCTTTCTCAGGAAGACGAAAACCATTAGATGCAATTGTTGTAATTGGTTTTACTTTTACTCCTACAGAAGCAGCTATCGATTGAAAATTTGTATAAAAAGGCTCAGGTAATAAAACTTCATCTCCAGGATCTGCAACTGCAATCAGGGAGAATAATACCGCTTCACTACCACCGTTTGTAATTAGTATGTTATTCTCGTCAAAATCCATTTCGTATTGTTTGTAAAAATTTGATACAGCGTTAATTAATTCAGGCATACCTTGTGACGCAGTATACTTGAGGATCTTCTCATCGAACTTCCTTACAGCATTCATGAAATTACTCGGCGTCTCAATATCAGGCTGACCAATATTGAGATAGTATACCTTTTTACCTTCCTTTTTCGCTTTAACATTTAAAGGAGCTAATTTCCTTATCGGTGATTCCTGCATCTTATTAATCCTTTGTGAAAATTCCATCTTGTTTCCTCCTAATTAATACTATTTTCCTCTTAAATTGTCCATTTAAAAACAAAAAACTCCCATTCCATAATAGGAACGAGAGTTAACCCGCGGTACCACCCTATTTATCAAATAATTTATTATCATAAAAGACTAATACCGGCTAAAAACACAAAAATCCCCATTCCATAATAGGAACGAGAATCAACCCGCGGTACCACCCTATTTATCAAATAAAATTTATTTGATCACTCATTTAAGTAAATATAATACCCTGCAATATAACAGTTGCAAACTGTTAACCTCTACTATTACTTCGAAGCTAATACTCGGAAGCTGCTTCCAAATACCTATATCAGAAGTCTTCCAGCCATGGACTTCCTCTCTATAGACTAAAGTATATGTACTCCTCTTCGTCACTGCATTAATTTATCTAATTTATTGAAGTATATAAAAAATAACTATCTATGTCAATAGTGTTTTAGAGCAAATACTTTTTATTTTTATTAATTTGATCTATCAAATCTTGTGCGATAACCACATCGCTTGCATAATGGCTCAACCGCTTCTCTATTAGAAAAACCCTTAATAATGTTATTAGCTCTATCACTTTCAATGATTTTATTAAATGTTTCATTATAAATATTACCAAGATTAATATCGCCTTCCGAATCTAGACAGCACGGGATGACTGTACCATCAACTAATATTGCTATCTGATTCCTTAATCCATAACAAAAACCTTTATCGCTAATGATATTTCTATTAATATCCGGCCAATCAAATTCATAGCTTTGACTTAAATATATATTTTTAGCTAATTTTATACCTTTACAAAAATTAATTGTTTCCTCAATCTTAAAAGGTAAGTTTAACGATCCCTCTAACGCATCGAGAATATATTGATTTTTCTTGGCTTCGTTAATTATACCATATTTTTCTAGATTCCATATTCTATATTCTATAATTATATTCGATTTATCAATAGCAAGATTCATAAAATTAATAATATTTTTTAGGTAATCAACTTTTTTTTCTAAATTTTGATAATCCTCAAAGCTTTGTAATGAAAAGCTTACTTGTCTTAGTGCTGGACTATTAAGTAATATATCCTTCACATTATTAATAAATGTTCCATTCGTTGTTAAATTAACTTTAAAACCCCTTTCATAACAAATTTTTAAAATTTGATCTAATTTAGGGTGTAATAATGGTTCTCCTTTTACATGCAAATATAGATAATTTGAATAACCATTAACTCTTTTCAAAATCTCTTCAAAATTTTCAATTGTCATAAAAGCTGCCTTTCGTTTTGTTGGAGGGCAAAAACTGCATTTAAGATTACATGCATTCGTAATCTCTATATATA